>DASTLD010000571.1:0-19743 GCA_035715345.1 Longimicrobium sp. | reverse complement strand
GTACACGGCGCGCTTCGACCACTTCACCGTCCCCACGCCGGCGGGGCTGCGCATCGGCGCGGACGCGCTGGCGGAGGCGGCCGACGCGGTGGATCCCGCGCTGCTGGACTCGCTGCGCCGCGCGGCGGACAACATCCGCCGCTTCCACGAGCGGCAGCGCGAGCACGGCTTCATGCACTTCGACGCGGACGGCACGGTGCTGGGCCAGCGCGTGTCGCCGCTGCGGCGGGTGGGGCTGTACGTGCCGGGCGGGCGCGCGGCGTACCCGTCGTCCGTGCTGATGAACGCCATCCCGGCGGCGGTCGCGGGCGTGGACGAGATCGTGATGGTGTCGCCGGCGCCGGGCGGGCGGATGGAGCCGGTGGTGCTGGCGGCGGCGCACGTCGCGGGCGTGACGGAGGTGCTGCGCATCGGCGGGGCGCAGGCGGTGGCGGCGCTGGCGTACGGCACGGAGAGCATCGGCCGCGTCGACAAGGTCGTGGGGCCGGGCAACAAGTGGGTGGCGGAGGCCAAGCGCCAGGTCTTTGGGCTGGTGGACATCGACATGGTGGCCGGGCCCTCCGAGATCCTGGTGATCGCGGACGACGCGGCGGACCCCGTGCACGTGGCGGCGGACCTGATCGGGCAGGCGGAGCACGACCCCGACGCCATCGCCTGGCTGGTGACGACGTCGCCCGCGCTGGCGGAGCGCGTGCCCGGCGAGCTGGAGCGGCTGCTGGAGCGCAACCCGCGGCGGGACGTGGCGCGGCAGGCGCTGGAGGCCAACGGGGCGGTGGTGGTCGTGGCGGACCTCGAGCAGGCGGCGATGGTGGCGGACCTGCGGGCGCCGGAGCACCTGGAGCTGCTGGTGCGCGAGCCGCTGGCGCTGGCGGGCCGCATCCGCAACGCGGGCGCCATCTTCCTGGGCGCGAGCAGCCCCGAACCGATGGGTGACTACTTCGCGGGCCCCAACCACGTGCTGCCGACGGGCGGCACCGCGCGCTTCGCCTCGCCGCTCGGCGTGTACGACTTCGTGAAGCGCACGAGTCTGATCGGCCTCTCGCCCGCGCGCCTGCGCCGCGACGCCCCGGACGTCATCCGCCTGGCGGAGGCCGAGGGCCTGTTCGGCCACGCCGAGGCGGTGCGGGTGAGGATCGAGAGGCCTGAATTGTCATCCTGAGAGAGCGCCCTCGCGGAGCCCAACGCATGCACGGTACTCTGGGCGCGACCGAAGGATCTTCTCGCCTTGCCGCGGGGCTGGTCCTGCGCGCCTGGCCTGGCCGTGCGTGATGCGGGCAAGATCCTTCGGTCGGCGCCTGAATTCGGCGCACGCGTCGGGTACTGCGCGGCGCCTCCCTCAGGATGACAACGCGTTGCGAGCAAGGGCTTTCGGCATTCCACGCACCTCGTACTACGTACTTCGTACCTCGTACTCACGCACTTTCGCACTCACGCACTCACGCACTCCATTCCAATGCGCATTCTCTACGCAATGATCTGCGAGGACGCCCAGTCGCGGCACGACGGCCGGCTCGACGTCCACGGCGTGTTCCACGAGCTGTTCGCGAGCGGGTTTCCCGCGCAGCAGGACCAGATGGTGCTGGCGGTGGCGCTGGCCTGGGAGGAGGGCGAGCGGGGGAAGATCGACTTCAGCATCAACATGCTGGACCCCAGCCGCAGCCCGGCGCTGACCATCACCGCGCAGACGGAGGTGGGCGAGCAGCACGCGCAGCTCGGCGCGCCGCGCACGCAGCTCATCATGCCGCTGCAGGACGTGATCTTCCCCACGCCCGGCACCTACGAGTTCGAACTGACCCTGGGCGGCGAGACGAGGCCGCTCACCCCCCTGCGCCTGGTGCACACGGACGAGGTGGGGTGAGGCAAGCAGAAGGGCCGCACCATCGCGGTGCGGCCCCTTCGCTTGCCAGCGGGTGATCGTCACCCGCGCCAATCCGCGTCTACCGGGTTCACCAGCGTGAGCCCGGGAATCCAGCGGAAGTCGCGCGTGTTGCGCGTCGCGAGCGGCTCACCATGCACGAGCGCCGTCGCCGCGACAATGCTGTCGCCGAGGCCGATCCTGCGCTGCTGCCGGAGGTGGATCGCTTGCTCTGCAACCCGATGGCTCAGCGGCAGCTTCTCCGCGACCGCGAAGAACTCTTCGTAGACGACGCGCTTCTCTTCTCCGATGCGCCAGAAGCCCAGCACCTCGACGTGTGTGATGATCGACACCGCGGGAGAGTGCCGGTCGATGAAGTCGCGCAGTTCCTCGTGCTCCGCCTCGGCGGCGTAGATGACGATGTTGCTGTCGAGCAGCATCAACCCTCCCTCCCCGGCAGGGGCCGGTCCCTGCGGATTTCCCTCTGCCATTCGAGAGGATCGGGGATTTCCTCCCTCATCCCGCCCATCCGGGCGAGCTTCTCCAGCGCGCGCGCCATCTCCTTGCCGTTGGAACGTGTACGGCGTGGCTCGTCCAGTAGGGTGATCTCCACGGGCGTCTCCACCGCGGGAACGGGCGGCCCGTCGATCCACCGCAGGTGGTCTCCGTTCAGCACGGCTCGATAGGTCCGCTGCATGCTCCCTCCTGGATCGCGGCGTTGCTCCACACTAATGCGAATCGCGCGGCGGCGGCACCCCTCAGCCGGCGTGGCGCAAACGAAGTCCGCTGACTGGCGCATCGGTGTCGCCCCCCGGGCACGATCCACCGCGTGCGGCAGGCTCAGATCGCCCCCAGGGCCTGGTTCAGCAGACGGATGAAGAGGCCGGCCTCGCGCGCCTGGTCCAGGCGGCCGGCGGGGCCGCTGTGCGCGGAGTGGGCCAGCAGGCCGGTGATGACGGAGGTGACGCGCGCCTGCGGGGGCATGTTGGCCCGCAGCCGCAGCGTCTCCGTGTACGGGATCAGCCGGTCCGCGCGCCCGTGCGAGAGCACGATGCGCCCGCGCAGGTGCCGCAGGCGCGGCAGCGGGTCCAGCCCGGGGTCGTGCGCCAGCACCACGGGCGTGAACGCGTCCGCCAGCGCGCGCGACGCCTGCAGGTCAGGATTCGGCGCGCCGGACGGGTACGCGATCAGGTCCCACAGCTCGCGCTCCGCGGGCGAGAGTCCGCGGCGCAGCTCCAGCTTGAGCGGATCGTACTCCGGGTCCCACGCGAAGCCGGCGCCGTGCCCCACCGCCATCGCCAGCTCGTGCGCCGCGTGGGCGACCGCGTCCATCCCCTCGTAGCCGGGCACGCGCGTCAGGTAGTTGGCGGTCATGATCCACCGCCCGTACGGGTCCGGGTCCACCTGGTGGCGCGTGCCCGCCCACTCGTGCTCGCCGGTAAAGACGCAGCGCAGCATACGAGCGACGTCGCAGTATCCCCCGAACGCCACCACCGCCTTCAGCACGTCCTGCACGCCCGGCTCCGCCGCGGCCACCAGCGCCTGCGTGGCGCCGAAGGAGAAGCCCACGGTGCCCACGTGCCCCGGCCGCACCTCCGGCCGCGCGTTCAGCCAGCGCGCGCCGTCGGTGATGGTGTTCCGCGCCGCGGCCAGGTCCACGCGCAGCTCGCGCCACGCGGGCACGTCCGGCACCAGCACCACCGCGCCGGACGCGGCCACGGAGCGGACGAACCGCCCCAGCGCCTTGTGGTGCCGGCCCGGCACCGTCAGCCCGTGCAGCACCACCCAGGCGGGCGCGCGCGAGCGGCGCAGCGGCAGGTACAGCGACGCCTCGCGCTCCTGCCCCCCGATGGACAGGCGCACCTCTTCCTGGCGGATGGGGCCGGCGCCGTCGCGCAGGTAGGCGCGCAGGTAGCGCACCGTGCGGGGGCTGGGCAGCAGCGTCACCGGTGCGCGCTCCCCACCGCCTCGGCGATGGACGCCAGCCCCTCGCGGCGCACGCGCGCCAGCAGGCCGCGGTTGATGGCGCGGGCGATCATCGGCCCGTGGTAGATGAAGCCGGTCCACACCTGCACCAGGCGGGCGCCGGCGCGGAGCATCTCCCACGCGTGGTCCGCGGTGAAGACGCCGCCCACGCCAACGACCGGCATCCGCCCGCCGGTGGTGCGGTGGATCAGCCCCACCACCTCCAGCGCGCGGCCCCGCACCGGCGCGCCGCTGATGCCCCCCGCCCCCAGCCGCTCCACCGCCGCCGCGGATGTGCGCAGCCCGTCGCGCGAGACGGTGGTGTTGGTGGCGATGATGCCCGCGCACCCCTCGTCCGCCGCGATGCCCACCGCCTCCTCCACCTGCGCGTCCGCCAGGTCCGGCGCGATCTTGAGCAGCAGCGGCCGCGGCGGCCCGCCGCGCGCCGCGGCCAGCTCCGCGCCCCGTGCGCGCAGTGCCCGCAACAGCTCGCGCAGCGGCCCGGCGTCCTGGAGCCGGCGCAGCCCCGGCGTGTTGGGCGAGCTGACGTTCACGGCGACATAGGCGGCGAACGGCTCCAGCAGCTCCAGGCTGCGCAGGTAGTCGCCCGTGGCCTGCTCCAGCGGCGCCGCCTTGCTCTTGCCCAGGTTGATGCCCAGGACGGGCTCGATGGGCGTGCGCGCCAGCCGCGCCGCGACGGCCTCCGCGCCGGGGTTGTTGAAGCCCATGCGGTTGAGCAGCGCGCGGTCCCTCGGCAGGCGGAACAGGCGGGGCGGGGGATTGCCGGGCTGCGCCAGCGCGGTGACGGTGCCGATCTCCACGAAGCCGAAGCCCAGCGCGCCCAGCGCGTTGAACGCCTGGCCGGACTTGTCGAAGCCGGCGGCCAGCCCCACGGGGTTGGGAAAGCGGAGGCCGAAGCACTCCGTCTCCAGCGCCGGGTCGCGCACCTGCAGGCGCCGGCGGGCCAGGGCGCGCGCGGCGGGGGTGGCCAGGGCGGCGGTGAGCGCGGACGTGCCCAGGTGGTGCGCCCGCTCCGCCGGCAGGGTAAAGAGGAAGGGGCGGAGCAGCGGATAGAGCATCGGCGCGGGCGCGGGGGCCACAAGAAGGGCCCGGACCCCCGTGCGGAGTCCGGGCCCGTGCCGCGCCGAAGCTAGGCCGGCGCGGCGGGGCGGGCAAGCGGCGCGGCGCCGCTCACATCATCTTCGCGATGCCGTAGCTGACGGCCGTCACGATGGCGAGCCACACCAGGGCCAGCCCGAAGCCGGTGATCGCCGCCTTGTAGTCCTTGCGTGCCTCTTCGCGCTCCGAAGCATCCATCGGGCCGCTCTCCACGTTCTGCTGATTGCCGGGGGATGGGTCCTGCCGTCCGGGGCGGCAAATTGCGCTCCCCGCGCCCGCCGCGCCAGTCCCCCGGCCCGGGGGATCAGCCCGCCGCCGCCAGGGCAGGGGCGGGCGTGGCCGGGACGGGCAGCAGCCCCTCCGGCCGCGTCATGCCCGCGTCCTCCATGATGTCGATGGCCTCGGCGCCCTCCACCGTCTCGCGCTCCAGCAGGGCCACGGCCAGCGCCGCCAGCGCCTCGCGGTTGGCGGCCACGATGGCCAGCGTGCGCGCGTACAGCCGCTCCAGGATCACGCGCACCTCGCGGTCCATGCGGGCGTGCGCGTGCGGGCTCAGGCTGCCGGGCTCGCCGTCGTGCACCAGCAGGCCCGTCTGGTCGCCCATGCCGAGCTGGTACACCATGCGCCGGGCGATGCCGTTGACCTGCACCAGGTCGTTCTGCGCGCCGCTGGTGATGGCCGCGGGCCCGAACACCAGCTCCTCCGCGGCGCGGCCGGCCAGCCCCTTCATGATCAGCGCCTCCAGGTAGCTGCGCCGGTACAGGAAGCGGTCGTCCGTGGGGGAGAAGTAGGCCACGCCCATGGCCTGCCCGCGCGGCTGGATGGTCACCTTGTGCAGCCCGTCCTCCGGCGCGGCCAGCACGCCCACCAGCGCGTGCCCGGCCTCGTGGTAGGCCACCGTGCAGCGCTCCTGGTCCAGCGCGCGGAAGCCCTTGCGCTCCTTGCCCAGTAGCAGCCGGTCGCGCGCGGCGTCCAGGTGCTGCCAGCGCACCTGCGTGGCGCCGTCGCGCGCCGCGGCGATGGCGGCCTCGTTGAGCAGGTTGGCCAGCTCCGCCCCGCTCGCGCCGGGCGTCAGCCGCGCCAGGCGGGCCAGCTCCACCTCCGGGTGCAGCGGAATGCCGCGCCGGTCCACGTGCAGGCGCAGGATCTCCTCGCGGCCGCCGCTGGTGGGCGCGGCCACGCTGATGACGCGGTCGAAGCGGCCCGGCCGCTTGAGCGCCTCGTCCAGGTCGTCCGCGCGGTTGGTGGCGGCGATGACCACCACGCCGTCCAGCGGCGTGAAGCCGTCCATTTCCACCAGGAGCTGGTTGAGCGTGCGGTCGTCCTCGTTGTGGCTGCGGTTGCGCCCGCGCTTGCCGCCCAGCGCGTCGATCTCGTCGATGAAGATCACCCCGCCGCTCTTTCGGGCGCGCTTGAACAGCGTCTTGATGCGCGATGCGCCCATGCCCACCAGGAAGCCCGTCACCTCGGAGCCGGAAAGGGCGTAGAACGGCACCCCCGCCTCGCCGGCCACGGCGCGCGCCAGCAGCGTCTTGCCCGTGCCCGGCGGGCCCACCAGCAGCGCGCCCTTGGGAATGCGGGCGCCCAGCGCCGCGAAGCGCTCCGGCGCGCGCAGGAAGTCCACCATCTCCTGCAGCTCCTCCGCGGCGCCCTGCGTGCCGCCCACGTCCGCGAAGGTGGTGTCGCTCGTCCCCGTGCCGCCCAGCTCGCCGTCGCCGTGCTGGCGGAAGTGGCGGAACAGGAACACGCCGATGCCCAGCAGCAGCGCCAGGGGGATGAGCATCTCCAGGATCTCGCGCGCGCTGGTGCGGCCGGGCGCCTGCTCCAGCGTCAGGCGCACGCCCGCCGCCTCCGCGCGGGTGGCCAGGTCGCTGACCTCCGCCAGCGGGTACACCACCCGGAAGTCCGCCGCGGCGCCGTTGGCCTGCCCCGCGGCGCCGGCCCACTCGCCGCGCACGTCCGCGCCGGGGCGCACCACCAGCGACTCCACGCGCCCCTGCTTGAGCGCGCCCAGGAGTTGCGTGTAGGCCAGCTGCGGCACGCTGGGCGCGGTGAGCGCGCTCCACGCCCACCAGCCCAGCGCGGCGGCCGCGGCAATGCCGAGGGCCACCAGGATCGTGCGGACGGTGCGGGAGGAGACGTCGGGCTGCACCACGGGGCGCGGCTTGCGGCCGCCGGTGTTCAGTCCGTGCTCGGGCTCGGTGTCCTGCGAGGGGTGCGGCGGCGCCGCGGCATCGGGGGGCGTAAGCGACATGGACCTGCGATGATCGAGAGGCGCGGCCGGCGCTGCGCCGCGGTTCCAGGGGATCTGCTCGTTTGCCTGCGAACGGACGGTGTGGCCATCCAACTCACTGTCCGACACAGCGTTAGCGGGGAAAGATAACCTCTCCCCACGCCCGGCGGGAAGTGCTTGAGGAGGGAGGGGAGCGCTACTCCTCGGGGATCCTGCCCCTCCAGACCTGCGGATCCCGCTTCTCGTGCACGCACGCAGCTACAACAACGTCCTCGCCTTGGACGTAAAAGATCGCTCGGTATTCGAATGGCCGCAGACTGACCGCACGTGCTCCGCGGTATATCCTCTGGTGCAGGAAGGGGTTGCGAAGCAGTCCTCGAGTACGGCGTTGGAAAGTCTGTCGAAACTTCGGACCAAGCCCGTGTTGGCGCTTTTGGAACCATTCGGCGGCTTCGGCGACCTCCTCGTGGACGATGTCCTCGAGGAGGAGCCGGTACGCCATCTCAGAAGCCCAGGCGTGCGTTCAGCCGCTCCCCGAACTCCGCTTCGGTGAGGAGCCTTTGAGGGTGCGGGTGTGGGTCCTGGACGTCACCCCCCTTCTCGATCGCCCGCTGCACTGCTTGGACGAACGGATCGAGGCTGGGGTCCGCCTCCATCGCCGGCGCGACCGCCGTGCTGAGCGCCATCGCCAGGTCCAGGCGCTCCTCCAGTGGAAGCTCCTCGAGGCCGGGGTAGGGGAGCGAGTAGTCGTGGTCCGGGGGCAGGCGGCCGAACGGGTGCGAGGGGGGGCAGGTGCAGCCGTTCGCGGCGCGGTAGTTCGCGTCCATCTCGCGCTCGACGTTCAGCCACAGCTTCTGGCTGAGGTCGATCTGCTCCTGGATGGGGAGCCGTGTCAGGTCGGAGAGGGTGATGGTCGCCATGCGGTCAAAAATAGCGCCGCAAGCGCTTGCGATCAAGGAATTTGCCGAATCGGATCGGAGCGCGCGGAAAGGGTCACACGCGGTCCTTCAGCATCTCCTGGAGCGCCTCGCGGGCGCGCATCACCCGCATCTTGAGGGCGCTGATGCCGGCGTCCAGCATCTCCGCCATCTCCTCGTAGCTGCGACCGTCCACGTGCTTGAGCAGGAACGCCTCGCGCTGCGACTCCGGCAGGCGGGCCAGCGCCTCCGCCACGGCGCCGCCCAGCTCGGCCCGCTCCAGCGTGCGCCCGGGGTCGTCGCCCACGGGGGCGGCGTGGGCCTCGTCCAGCAGCGGCACGTCGCGGCGGCGCCGGCTCTTGAGCCAGTCCTTGCAGCGGTTGCGCATGATGCGGAACAGCCACGCCGCGAACCGCTCCGGGTCGCAGGTGTCCAGCCGGGTGTAGGCCTTGACCAGCGAGTCCTGCACCAGGTCGGCGGCCACGTCGCCGTCGCCCACCATGCCGTAGGCGTGGCGGAAGAGGGTCTCCTGGTAGCGCCGCACCAGGTCCTCGTACGCGGCCCGCTGCCCCGCCAGAACCCGCCGCACCAGCTCCGCGTCCGTACCCTGGTCCACGCTCCCCCCAGCCCTGGAAAAACCCCGCCGCGGCGCTCCGTTGCCCGCTTGCGGCACCGCCCGGCGCGCCGCTATGTTGGCGCCCTCCGCTGGCCCGGTCCGTGCACGCCCCCGCGCGCCGCAACGGCCGGGCCGCGGGCCCGGAACAATTGTAGGACTGCGAACGCGTTCAAGAAAGTCAGCAATGGCACAGGAAGCGGCCCAGGGCGGCCAGGCAGCGGCAAAGAAGGGTCTCGAGGGGGTGGTGGTCGCGCAGACCCGGCTGAGCGACATCGACGGCGAGGTGGGGGAGCTGATCTACGGCGGGTACGACATCGACGACCTGGCCCGCAACACGACGTTCGAGGAGGTCTGCTACCTGCTGTGGAACGGCGAGCTGCCCACCCGGGACCAGCTCGACGGCATCACCCGCGAGCTGCACGAGGCCTCGCGGCTGCGCCCGGAGGTGCTGGACATGATCCGCGCCTACCCCAAGGACGCGGACCCCATGTCCGCCCTGCGCACCGCCGTCTCCGCGCTGGGCATGTTCGACCCCGACGCGGACGACATCTCCCCGGAGTCCGTGCGCCGCAAGGCGCTGCTCCTGACCGCGCAGAGCCCCACCATCGTCGCCGCGTACGACCGGGTGCGGAAGGGCAAGGAGCCGCTGGAGCCCAAGGCGGGCACCGGCTTCGCGGCCAACTTCCTGTACATGCTCAACGGGCAGGACGCCAACGAGACCCGCTGCCGCACCATGGACGCGGCGCTGGTGCTGCACGCCGAGCACGGCATGAACGCGTCGACGTTCGCGGCGCGCGTCACCGCCGGCACGCTCTCCGACGTCTACTCCGCCATCACCTCCGCCATCGGCACGCTCAAGGGCCCCAGCCACGGCGGCGCCAACGTGGAGGTGATGAACATGCTCAAGGAGATCGACGCCAGCGGCCAGGACCCGGCGGAGTGGGTGGCCAACGCGCTGGCCGGCGGCAAGAAGGTGATGGGCTTCGGACACCGCGTGTACAAGGCGGTGGACCCGCGCGCCAAGGTGCTGCGCGAGCTGGCGGACAAGATCATGGCCGAGGCCGGCGAGACGCGCTGGCTGGACCTGTCGGACCGCATCCGCGCCGCCATGGCGCAGGAGATGGAGAAGCGCAACAAGCGCATCTACCCCAACGTGGACTTCTTCTCCGCCTCCGTCTACACCACGCTGGGCATCGAGGCGGACCTGTTCACCGCGGTGTTCGCCATCGCGCGCATGCCGGGGTGGACGGGGCACCTGATGGAGCAGTACGCCGACAACCGGCTGATCCGTCCCGGCAGCGACTACCTGGGCCCGCGCGACCGCAGGGTCGTGCCCCTGGAGCAGCGCGGCTGACGGCAGGCAGGGCGCCGGGAACACGGCGCTCCGCGGGGGCGTGGCGGCGGGCCCGCCGCGCCCCCGTTGCTCATCTTCCAACGCGTTCGCCGTAGCACGGCACCCAACCCGAGACTCCCGAGCATCCCATAATGAGCGACTGGAAGCCGGACGTCCCCGCGGACGGCCAGAAGGTGACGATCAGCGGCGGCGTTCTCCAGGTTCCCGACCAGCCGGTCCTGCCCTTCATCGAGGGCGACGGCACGGGCCCGGACATCTGGGCCGCCTCGCGGCCCGTCTTCGACGCGGCGGTGGAGCTGGCGTACGGCGGGCGCCGCCGCATCCGCTGGATGGAGGTGCTGGCGGGCGAGAAGGCCTTCAACGTGACCGGGAGCTGGCTGCCGGAGGGCACCCTGGCCGCCTTCCGCGAGTACCTGGTGGGCATCAAGGGCCCGCTGACCACGCCGGTGGGCGGCGGCATCCGCTCGCTGAACGTGGCGCTGCGCCAGGAGCTGGACCTGTACGCCTGCGTGCGCCCGGTGCGCTGGTTCGAGGGCGTGCCCAGCCCGGTCAAGCGGCCGGGTGACGTGAACATGGTCATCTTCCGCGAGAACACGGAAGACATCTACGCCGGCATCGAGTTCGAGGAGGGGACGGAGGACGCCGTGAAGTTCCGCGCGCTGCTGGCGGAGAGCTTCGGGCCGCGCTTCCGGAAGGTGCGCTTCCCCGAGTCGTCCGGCTTCGGCATCAAGCCGGTGTCGCGTGAGGGCACGGAGCGGCTGGTGCGGTCCGCCATCGAGTTCGCGCTGGGGGCGGGGCGCCGCTCGGTGACGCTGGTGCACAAGGGGAACATCATGAAGTTCACCGAGGGCGCCTTCAAGACCTGGGGATACGAGCTGGCGGAGCGCGAGTACGCGGACCGCACCTTCACCTGGGCGGAGTACGACCGCATCAAGGACGCGCAGGGCGAGGCGGCCGCCAACCAGGCGCAGGCGGAGGCGGAGCGCGCCGGGCGCCTGATCGTCAAGGACTCCATCGCCGACGCGTTCCTGCAGCAGATCCTGACCCGCCCGCGCGACTACGACGTCATCGCCACGCTCAACCTGAACGGCGACTACGTGAGCGACGCGCTGGCGGCGCAGGTGGGCGGCATCGGCATCGCCCCCGGCGCCAACATCAACTACGTGACCGGCCACGCCATCTTCGAGGCCACGCACGGCACCGCGCCCAAGTACGCGGGCAAGGACCAGGTCAACCCCGGCTCCGTCATCCTCTCCGGCGAGATGATGCTGCGCTACCTGGGGTGGGGAGAGGCGGCGGACCTGATCGTGAAGGGCCTGGAGGGCGCCATCCGCCAGAAGACGGTGACCTACGACTTCGAGCGGCTGATGGAGGGCGCGACCAAGGTGTCGTGCTCGGAGTTCGGCCGGAAGATCGTCCAGAACATGTGATCCGCCGCGGCCCGCCCCCTCACCGGGCGGGCCGCACCCACACGCACCCAACCATTTTCATCCGCGGAACGATGAAGATCACCGCGCTCCGCTCCGGCGCCGCCGGGCACGCCGCGCCGCTGCTGGTTCTCCCCGTGTTCCAGGACGGCGAGCGCGACGCCGCCTTCACCGCCCTGGACGGCGCGCTGGGCGGCCAGCTCGCCGCCCTGGCCGCGCGCGGCGACCTCAAGGGCGAGCACGGCGAGTCGGTGCTGCTCTACCCCCCCGCCGGCGCGCTGGCGGCGGAGCGGCTGCTGCTGGTGGGCATCGGCAAGGCCGCGGAGCTGACCCCCGAGCGCCTGCGCCGGGCCGCCGGCACCGCCGCCAAGCAGGCCGCGAAGTCCCGCGCGGCGTCGCTGGCCTTCGTGCTCCCCGCGTCGTCCTTCGGGGAGGGTGATGCGGCCCGCGCGGCGGCGGAGGGGCTGGTGATGGGCGCCTACGACTTCCGCGAGCTCAAGTCTCCCAAGCCCGACGCGCCGCCGCCGGTGGAGCTGGCGGAGGCGGCGCTGCTGCTGGCGGACGGCGCCGACGAGGGCGCCGCGGCGGAGGGCGCGCGCCTGGGCGAGGTGCTGGGGCGCGCGGCCAACCTGGCCCGCACGCTGGCCAACCTGCCCGGCAACGTGGCCACGCCCACCTACCTGGGCGAGACGGCGCAGCGCATCGCCGGCGAGCGGGGGATGACGGCGACGATCCTCGGCCCGCGGGAGATGCGCGAGGAGGGGATGCACGCGCTGCTGGCCGTGTCCGCCGGCTCGGACCAGGAGCCGCGCTTCATCGTCCTGGAGCACCGCGGCGGCGCGGAGGGAGAGAAGCCGCTGGTCATCGTGGGCAAGGGACTGACCTTCGACGCCGGCGGCATCTCCATCAAGCCCGCGCAGGGCATGGAGGACATGAAGTTCGACATGGGCGGCGGCGCGGCGACGATCGCCGCCATGCAGGCCGTCGCGGAGCTGGGGCTGAAGGCGAACGTGGTGGGCATCGTCCCCTCCAGCGAGAACCTGCTGGGCGGCTCCGCGATGAAGCCCGGCGACGTGATCGGCAGCCACCTGGGCAAGACCATCGAGGTGGTCAACACCGACGCGGAGGGGCGGCTGATCCTGGCGGACGCGCTGAGCTACGCCCGCCGCTTCGATCCCGCCGCGGTGCTGGACGCGGCCACGCTGACCGGCGCCTGCGTCATCGCCCTCGGGCACGCGGCCACGGGGGTGATGGGCACGGACCAGGCGCTGGTGGACGAGGTCATCGCCGCGGGCGAGCGCACCGGCGAGCGCTGCTGGCAGCTCCCCATGTACGAGGAGTACCGCGAGCAGATCAAGAGCGACTACGCGGACGTCAAGAACTCCGGCGGGCGCCCGGCGGGCACCATCACCGCCGGCTGGTTCCTGCGCGAGTTCGTGGGCGACTTTCCCTGGGTGCACCTGGACGTGGCCGGCACCGCCTACGGCGACGGCAAGCTGCCGTACCTGACCAAGGGCTCCACCGGCACCCCCACCCGCCTGTTCGTGGAGTGGGTGATGTCGCGCGCCGCGCGCGCGCAGGGCTGACGCAAGGCACCGTGGCGCGCGGCACCCGTCTCCTTTCCGTCCTGGCCGCGGCCGCGCTGGCCGCGGCCCTGGCCGCGCCGCTCTCCGCGCAGGACCCGCCCACGCTGCCGCGCGACACCGTGCCGCGGCCGCGCCCGGACACGCCGCGGGTGCCGCGCCCCGGCCCGGACAGCGCCGCCGTGCCCATCCCGGACGAGGCGGTGCGCGCGGACACGCTGCCCGACCGCCCCGGCCAGGACACCGTCCCGGCGGACTCCACCATCCCCGCCCCCGTCTTTCCCCTCTTCCCGGAGCCGCGGCTGGCCGACGCCGCGGCCAACACCTGGGTGTGGGACCGCGACGCGCTGGCGCGCTTCCACGGGCTGAGCCTGCTGGAGCTGCTGGACCGCGTGCCGGGGCTGGTCATCACCCGCGAGGGAGGGATCGGGCGGCCCGCGGGGGTGGCGGCTTTCGGCGCCGGTGGGGGGCGGCTGCGCGTCTTCGTGGACGGGTGGGAGCAGCCCCCGCTGTCGTCCGCCACGCCCGAGGTGCAGCGCATCCCCCTGCTGGACGTGCAGGAGGTGCGCGTCACCCGCGGGCTGGCGGAGACGCGCGTGGACGTGCAGACGCTGCGGCTGCGCGACATCCGCCCGCTGGCGCAGGTGGAGGGCGCGGACGGCGACTTCGACACCCGCATCCTGCGCGCGCTCTTCGCCCGCCCGGTCGCCAGGCGGCTGATGTTCCACGTGGGCCTGGACCTGGTGCAGTCCGACGGCTTCCGCCGCATCGAGCCGTTTGCCGTCAACACGGCCATGGTGCGGGCCAGCTACGCCTTCTCCGCGGACCGCGGCATCCAGGTGGACTACCGCACCAGCAGCGTGGAAACGGAGCGCCGGGCCAGCAGCGGCGGCATCGTCTCGCCGGCGGTGCCCAACGAGAGCAGCGACCGGCGCGAGCTGGTGGTGCGCGCGCGCGGGCGCTTCCTGGGGCGGCTGTGGCTGGACGGCGCCATCGGCCGCACCACGCTGGAGAACGCCGGCGACACCATCACCCGCCCGGCGGAGGTGGTGCAGGCCATGGCGCGCGCCGCGCTGGACGTGCGGCTGGGCACCCTGTCGGGCGGCATCCGCACGCGCATGCCGCGCGTGGACGACGTCGAGGAGGAGGGGTTCGCGGCGGACGGCACCGAGGTGTTCGCGCGCGCGGACCTGGCGCCCTCGCCGCGCCTGGGCGCCTGGGGCGAGGCGCGCGCGACCTCGTGGGGCGGGGTGGGGGTCAGCGGGGTGGAGCTGGAGGGCGGCGCGCGGCTGGCGCTGGCGGGCCCGCTCACCGTCTTCGGCTCCCTGGCCAGCGGCACGCGCGGGGTGCGCTTCGCGCGCGACTCCGTGGTGACGATGCGCACCGTGGCGGGCCTGGTGGACCCCGAGGGCGCCACGGTGGAGGTGCCGGTGCTGCTGTTCCGCGACGTGCGGTCGCGGGTGAACGGCTTCCGCGCGGGGGCGGAGTGGCTGCGGGGCAGCGTGCGCGCCGGCGCGGCGTTCGTGGTCCACGACCTGGACCAGGTGGCGCCGTACGGCCTGGCCTTCGACCGCACGGCGGAGATGCGGCCGGGCGGGACGGTGTCGGGGATGGAGGCGTGGGCCAGCTTCCCGGTGCTGTACCGGCAGATCCGCTTCGACCTGGCGTACAGCGACTTCTTCACGGAGCCGGAGCGGCCGTACCTCCCGACGCGCTTCGGGCGGGCGGCGCTGGAGCTGCACTGGGTGTACCGCGGCGGCAACCTGGAGCCCACCATCCGGGCGGAGGTGATCGGCCGCGACCAGGCGCGGGGGATCGACCCCGAGACGGGCGAGCTGACCGCGCTCTCGGACCGCTACGCCGTCATGAACCTGTACGTGCAGGTGCGCGTGCTGGACGTGCGGGCGTTCTGGCGGCTGGAGAACGTGCTGCACAACTACACCGTCTCCGACGTCCCGCCCTTCACGCTCCCGGGCCAGCGCGCCCTGTTCGGCGTGCGCTGGTTCTTCCGCAACTAACTGCGGGCCTCACGCAGAGACGCAGAGGGCGCAGAGAACTGCAGGAGGACATGCGGAGACCGGTGCCCGGTGCAGGGAGCTTCTCCCTCTCCCACGCAGTTTGTGGGAGAGGGACAGCGCGGCAGCGAGGACGCGACGGAGTCGCGCCTTGCTGCCGCGCAGGGTGAGGGCCCTCGCGGGGCCTTGCGCGCGGGATTATACTTGAGCCGGAACCATCCCCTCCGGGCCCGAAACCTGCGGTCCGCGAGCGGGTACAAGTCGTTGCCACGGTTGAGGATGCGCCGCGCGGCGCGCTTCACCTCCAGAGAGCGGGGGACGAGATGCAGGTAGAGACCATACAGCCGGACGCCACCACCGCCCAGCCCGACGTCGCCGCCAGCCCGGTCGTGCTCACGGCCACGGCGGCCACCGAGGTGCTGCGCTACATGGACGAGCAGGGCGCCACGGAGACGTCCGGCCTGCGCGTGGGCGTGCTGCCCGGCGGGTGCTCGGGCTTCCAGTACGGGCTGAACATCGAGGACGAGGCCGGCGAGGACGACCTGGTCTTCGAGTCGCAGGGCATCCGCCTGTTCGTGGACCCGTTCAGCGTGCAGTACCTCACGGGCACGGAGATCGACTACGTGTCGACCTTCCAGGGCTCCGGGTTCACCTTCAACAACCCGAACGCCGCCGGCGGCTGCGGCTGCGGCAGCTCCTTCGCCGTCTGACCCCACGCCGGTCCGGCACGTCGCAAGGCCCGCGGGAGCGATCCCGCGGGCCTTCGTCCGTCTATATGCTGCGTGGGACGAAGAGAGCCCGCGTGGGGGGCGGGGACCGCCGCCGGGGCCGCCCGGCGAATGAATTCGCGGCTGGGGAAAAGGTGATGTCGGCCTTCGCCGACGGGTCCGGCGCAGTCACGGTGTTCCATGCGCGCAGGCGCGCCCATGCGCAGACGTTCTCCCCCTCTCCACGCGCCGCGCGCACGACGGCCCGCCTGCCGCGCCGACGGGCGTGCGGCGCGGGGGGAGGGGGCCGGGGGGGTGGGGCCACCCGCGGGAGGAGCCCGCCCCGTAGATGAGGCATCGGGGCCGCCGGTTGACAAAACGAGAACAATCCCCTTTCTTTACCCCTGTCCGGACGGGTGCCAACCTTGTCCGGATTCTCGTAAGTCGTTATCTTACAAGGCTATACGTGTGCTGCAACGGCGCGCTTGCCTTCTTGACGGCGAGGTGGTGATTTGATCCAGGTTTCCGAGATGATGCGGTCTCCGCTGGAGTACGCCCGGCTCTCCCGCGAGGAGCTGTCGGAGCGCATCCGCCGGCGCAAGGCCGAGCTGAACGCCGTGATCCTGGGCCACAACTACCAGCGCGTGGAGATCCAGGAGGTCAGCGACTTCCTGGGCGACTCGCTGGGCCTGTCGCAGGAGGCGGCGCAGACGGACGCGGACGCCATCGTGTTCTGCGGCGTGCACTTCATGGCGGAGACGGCCAAGATCCTGTCTCCGGACAAGATGGTGCTCATGCCGGACCTGCGCGCCGGCTGCCCCATGGCGGACTTCGTCACGGGCGACGCGCTGCGCCGGCTCAAGGCGCGCCATCCGGAGGCGGCCGTGGTGGCGTACGTGAACTCCACCGCGGAGGTCAAGGCGGAGAGCGACATCTGCTGCACCAGCGCCAACGCGGTGCAGGTGGTGAACTCCATCCCCCGCGACCGCACCATCCTCTTCGTGCCGGACCGCAACCTGGCGCACTGGGCCGCGGAGAAGTCCGGCCGCCCCTACGCCGTCGCCGGCCGCGAGCAGGGCACCATCGAGCCCGGGACCATCCTGGCGTGGGACGGCTACTGCTACGTCCACGACGACCTGGTGATGGACGAGCTGGCGGAGGCAAAGCGCAGGCACCCGCGCGCGCTGGTCGTCATCCACCCCGAGGCCCGCGCGGACCTGCTGGCAAAGGCGGACATCGTCGCGTCGACCGCGAAGATGGTGGACATCGCGGAGCAGAACGACGAGGTGATCTTCGGCACGGAGCGCGGCATCGTGGACCGCATGAAGGCGCGCTTTCCCGAGAAGACGCTGGTGCCGCTCTCCGGCGCGGCCATCTGCGGCAACATGAAGGTCAACACGCTGGCCAAGCTGGCGTGGTGCCTGGACCACCAGCAGCACGAGCTGGTGCTGGACGAGGACGTGCGGGTCCGCGCGGAGCGGTCGCTGCGGCGCATGCTGGAGCTTTCCGGCGGCTGGCGCCCGCCCACCGCGGAGGAGGCCGCGCTGGAGGAGAAGAGCTTCCGCCCGAACGGCTGCGGCTGCGCGTAACCGAAGAGCCTCACGCAGAGACGCAGAGGACGCAGAGAAAAGGAGAGGAGGAGGACAGGTCGCTGTCCTCCTCCTCTTCGTTTTTCCTCCTGCAGTTCTCTGCGTCCTCTGCGTCTCTGCGTGAGACCTATCGGCTGACGATGGGAAGCGGCTGCTTGTCGCTGAGAAGCCCGACGATGCGCTCCAGGTGGCGCCGGTCCGTCTCGTCGAACGCGGCGGGGAGCGTGCTGTCCACGTCCAGCACCGCGATCAGCCCGCCGTCCGCGCCGAACACGGGCACCACGATCTCCGACGCCGACGCCGCGTCGCAGGCGATGTGGCCGGGGAACGCGTGCACGTCTTCCACGATCACCGTCTCGCGGCGCGCGGCCGCGGCGCCGCACACGCCGCGGCCGAACTCGATGTCCAGGCACCCCATCGTGCCCTGGTACGGCCCCACCAGCAGCCGCGACGGCCCCACGCGGCGGTAGAACCCGGTCCAGAAGTAGTAGGGGAACGCGTTGTGGAGCAGGCAGGCCATCGTCGCCATGCCCGCGGCCAGGTCCGGCTCGCCCGCCAGCACCGCCTCGACCTGCTCCGCGACGGCGCGGTACCGCTCGTCCTTCTCCGCCTCGTCCAGCCGCAGCTCGCCCGTCTTGTCCGCGACCAGCGTGTACTCCGCCATGCGGCTCCGCCCCACGTGAGATATTCGGATACAAAGCGATGCAGGACATGGAGATGCCCTGCATCGCGCGAGATCGCTTCCCCGTGCCGGGTGCGGCTGGAATGTGTCAGCCGCATCGCCCTTCGTCCAGCCCCCGCCCTTGCGGACGCGCGGCGATGGACGGCCAATTCAGCGTCCGTTCCGTCCCGTCCACCCCGGTTCGAAAGTCCCGTGAAGATCGCACTCACCAGCGTGTTCGTGCACGACCCCGTCCAGGCCCACGCCTTCTACACCGGCACGCTCGGCTTCGTCAGCCGGTTTTTCATGCCGGAGGCCAGCCTGGCCATCGTCGCCTCGCCGGAGGAGCCGGACGGCACCGGCCTGCTGCTGGAACCGAACGACAATCCCATCGCCAGGACCTACCAGGAGGCGATCTACGCGCAGAACCTCCCCGTGATCGTCTTCGGCACCGCGGACATCCACGCCGAGTACGAGCGCTTGAAGGCGGCGGGCGTCGTCTTCCGCGGCGAGCCGCAGACGTCCGACTACGGCACGGCGGTCAGCTTCGAGGACGGCTTCGGCAACCTCATCCAGCTCCACCAGCCCTGACCACCTCGCGCGGCGCCGCGGGAGATGCGGAGCGCTCCTCGGCGCCCTCCCCGGCTCCGCGCGAGACCCGGTCCGCCAGCACCGACGCCGTCGCCAGCACCAGGGTGATCCAGACCGCGTCCGCCACCAGCAGGTGGACGATCTGCATCCACGTGGGCGCCAGCAGCGCCACGTTCCACACCCCCACGAACACCTGCAGCACGAACGCCGCCGTCACCCACCCCATGAGCCCCGCCGTGGTGGGATCGGGCCGCAGCCGCGGGACGACGCGGGCAATCCCCAGCACGTAGAGCGCGGTGGCCACGGCGGCCACCGGGTGCACCACGCGCAGCCGCTCCAGGAAGTGCGCGGCGGGCGGCAGGTCCAGCCCCACCGAGGTCTTGGGAAAGAGCGTGTCGCCCAGCGCGGTGACGGCGCCCATCATGGCCACCAGCAGCGTGGCGATGACGGCCGTGAGCATCAGCGCGCCGGCGGCGCCCTGGCCGCGCAGGCGCAGCGGCGGACCGCCGGAGGCCCACCACGCCGTCAGCGACAGCGCGCCCAGCAGCAGGAAGGTGTTGGTCAGGTGCAGCGCCATCCAGTACGCCCGCGCCAGCGACGCGTTGTCCGCCACCAGCTCCAGCAGCACCAGCCCCGCCCCCACCAGCGCCTCGGTGATGATCAGCACCGCGGAGAGCACCGCCCCGAGCCGCACCGGGTGCCGCCGCGGGTAGCGGCGGAAGGCGAGGACGAGCATTCCCGCCACCAGCAGCAGCGCGATGCCGCTGGTGGCGCGGTGCGTCAGCTCGATCAGCGTCTCCGCGGAGGGCGCGCGGGGAATGACCCGGCCGTTGCAGCGCGGCCAGTGGCTGCCGCAGCCCGCGCCCGAGCCCGAGGCGCGCACGTACGCGCCCCAGAGGACGACGACCACGTTCCACGCCAGCACCGTCCAGGCAAGGCGCGCGAATCCGCTCGGCTTCGGGCGTTCGGGGATCATCCAGCGATGACGGCGGGGAAGGGGAGATTCGGGGCTGAGGATACCCGCGGCGCCCATCCCGCGCAAGTGGTTGTCCGTTCTCGTCTTGGCGATGCGGATCGTGACCTGGACCGGTCACGCGCGCGGGGTGGCGCA
>DASTLD010000570.1:0-8015 GCA_035715345.1 Longimicrobium sp. | reverse complement strand
TGGCGCGGGACGGCGTGTTCCGCGGCCGCATCGTCCTGGTGGGATCCACCGTGCCCGAGCACCAGGACCTGCACCCCACGCCCGTCCGCGACGCGGAGGGAACGGCGGCGGTGCTCATGCCCGGCGTGGAGATCCACGCGCAGGCCGCCGCCGCGCTGCTGGCCGGACGGCACGTCCGTCCCGTGCCGCGGCCCGCGCAGTACGCCTGGACGGTGCTGCTGGCCGCCGCCGCGGTCCTGGCGCTGGCGCGGCTGCGCGGCTGGCGGGGCGCGGCGGCGGTGTGCGCCCTGGCGGTCCTGGCGCCCGCGGCGTCGGGGCTGCTGTTCACGGGGGGGACGTGGCTGTGGACGGTGGCGCCCCTGCTCGCGGTGGGCGTGGCGACCGGCGGGTCGGCCACGGTGCTGTGGGGAGACGCGGCGCGGGAGCGGGCGCGCCTGCGGGGCATCTTCCACCAGTACGTACCGCCCGCCGTGGTGCGCGAGCTCATCCGCCGGCCGGGGCTGCTGGCGCTGGGCGGCGAGGAGCGCGTGGCCACGGTGCTGTTCAGCGACCTGCGCGGCTTCACCACGGTGGCGGAGCGCCTGGGCCCCGCCGAGCTGGTGGCGCTGCTGAACGAGTACCTTACCGCCATGACGGACGTGGTGCTGGACCACGGCGGCATCGTGGACAAGTACATCGGCGACTGCCTGATGGCGGAGTTCGGCGTGCCGGTGCCCCAGGAGGACCACGCGGTGCGGGCCTGCCGGGCCGCCCTGCGCATGCGCGACGAGCTGCGGCGCCTGCGCGTGGAGTGGCGCGTCCGGGGGATGCCTGCCCTGCACGCCCGCACCGGCATCAACACCGGCACCGTGCTGGTGGGGAACCTGGGCAGCCACCGCATGATGGACTACACCTGCATGGGCGACCACGTGAACCTGGCGTCGCGCCTGGAGGGGCTGAACACGGAGTACGGCACGGAGATCGTCGTCTCCGAGTTCACCTGGCGCGAGGTGAGCGAACACTTCATCGGGCGGGAGATCGACCGCGTGCGGGTGGTGGGGCGCGACGCGCCGGTGGCCGTGCACGAGCTGGTGGCCGCGCGCGAGGACGGCGTGGACGCGGAGACGGCGGCGCTGCTGGAGAGCTTTGCCGCGGCGCTGGCGCTCTACCGCGAGCGCCGCTTCGACGAGGCGGCCGACGCGTTCGCGGCGCTGGTGGAGCTGCACCCGGAGGACGGGCCCGCGGCGGTGTACCTGGAGCGCTGCCGCCACCACGCCGCCGCTCCCCCGCCCGCGGAGTGGGACGGCGCCCACCAGCTCGCCACCAAGTAGATCCCCAGCCCCGCATCGCACGGCGGAGCACCCACGGCGATCCAAACCGAAGCGCGCCGGCCCATGGGGCCGGCGCGCTCGTCGTTCATCACCTGCGTTCGGTCAGGGCTCCCGGGCCTGGTCGTCGAAGCGCACCATCCGGGCGATGGCGGGCTTTCCCTTGCAGTCCACGTAGAAGAGCATGTAGTACGCAGGCGGCAGCTGGGCTCGCTGCGCGTTCGGCGTGCGGAAGGTGATGCGGGTGCGTCCGCCGTCGTTCCGGAACGGCAGCTCGTAGAAGTGCTGCCCGTTCTGCCAGCCGTGGGTGGCGGAGGGAAGCTTGATCAGCACCAGCGACGCCCTGCCCCCCGCGGGGCACGTCTCGGGAAGGCCGCTCAGCTGGACCTGGTAGTCGGTGTCGCTGTGCAGCAGGTAGAACGTCTTGCCGCCGATGCGGGACACGGGCTGGTACCCCGACGGCGCCCGGGCGGGGATGATGGTGTCGATGGCCGCCCGCCGGAGCGAATCGATGAACAGGTACGGCGGGCTGTAGATCTCCGCCACCCAGTCTTCCGTGGGGGTGGTGAGCTGCCCCTTCAGGCCGCGCCCCATGGGCCCGTCCTGGAAGAAGTACATGTCCACGTCCACCAGCCCCAGGTCCGGCTTGGGCTGTCCGTCCGCGGGCATGGGCGAGTCCGGGCGGCCGCCGCGCACCGTGGCGCGCGCCGAGTTGCCCCCGGAGATCAGCACGCGGCCGTCGGGGAGCAGGATGGCGTTGTTGTGGTAGAGCCGCGGCTCCACGGCCTCCACCATCCGCTGCCGGTGGTACCCCGTGAACCGTTCGCCGTCGTACCGCGGGGTCAGGAGCCAGGGGTAGAACACGGGGCCGTAGAAGTCGTAGTTGCCGCCGTTGATCACCAGGATCTGCCGGGTGGGAAGGATGATCGCGTAGTGCATGGTGCGGTCGTCCTGCGGCGCGCTGCCCAGGAAGTTCTCCTCGAACGTCCAGTGGCCGCCGCCCGGCTCACCGGGGTTGTAGATGAACTCCTGGCGCTTGCGGCTGCCGCGGCCGCCGGCAAAGTGCGTGGGCGGGCCGCTGTCCACCTGCGTCGTCACGTTCATGGGCAGCAGCGTGCCGGGCGAGGTGGGCTGCCCGCCCAGCAGCGTGATGTTGCCCGTGTTGGGGTCCAGGTAGGTGGTGCCGTACGACGAGATGGTGTCCGGCCGCTCCGGGCCGCGCGTGAACGACACCGAGGGCGCCTCCACGGTCCCCTCGATCCCCATCCAGTAGGTGTGCGTGGTGCGGCGCATGAACGCGGTGCTCTCCGTGCGCAGGCTCACCCAGTCGCCCTCCCGCGTCAGGTAGATGCGCCCGTTGGGCATCAGGTAGTTCTCGGGATACAGCTTGAAGGCGTCGCGCTGGTTGTCCCGGATGCACCTTGCCCCGCACACCACGCCCTGGTCGGGAACGAAGCGCGGGTTGATGACGGTGGTGAAGGGGCTGTTGCGCTGCGTGTCCGCGGGAACGTTGCGCCAGGCGTTCGCGGGGTTCGCCGGGTCGAAGGTTCTCGGGTTGAAGAAATCGACCGTGTGGTTGATCTCGAACTCGTACATCGGCGGGAAGTGGGGATCGAAGCCCACGAACCCGCTGAACACCACCATCCGCCCGTCCAGCAGCGGCAGGATGCTGGCGTACCAGCGGCCCCGTTCCATCAGGCCGGAAAAGATCCACGGATCGTGCGCGTCGTCCGGCATGCGGCGCCAGTCGAATCGCCGCCAGTCCACGGTGAGCTCCTTCTTCCAGTCGAAGATGTACGTCGCACGGTTGCCGGTGCGGAACGGGGAGTAGTACTGCGTGCCGCCGGTAAAGAGGACGCTGCCGTCCGGAAGGTGCTGGTGCCCGGTGCAGAACAGGTCGCTGGGCACGAACTGCCCCGCGCTGTCCGGGTCCGGCACGGGCACCGGGTGCGGGATGCGGTAGAAGGTGTTCTGCTCGGGATCGTAGACCGCCACGTTGTTCACGAGCTGATAGTAGTTCTCCAGGCTGTCCATCGAGAACGGGTTCCCCGCCCGGTTGAACACGCCCGTGCCGGCGGGGGGGTGGAGCGTGTCCGGGTAGGCGTGCACCGGTGCGTGGTTTCGCCAGCTGCTGCCGCTGGCCCACAGCACCTTGCCCGAGGGCAGCAGCACCGCGTGCACCGTCTGCATCCCCAGGATGCGCTCGATGGCCGCGCCGCCGGGCGCGGGGATCACCGTGTGCCACCGGCCGTAGACCGCCGGGTCCGGCACGATCCTGTCCTCGTCCGGAGGCGGCGGCCCTTCCGCGTGCGAGTTCTGCGCGGCCAGGGGCGATGGCGATAGGAATGGCGCGGTAAGCGCGAGGGCGGCGAGCACCGCGGCCGTGGTGATTCTCCAGGCTGTCCGGGCTATGCGCGTCCGCATTGATGTTTCTCCTGGTGGGGTGATGGAGGAGGCGGGATGGAAGGATGAACAGTTTAGTCGTATCAGGGATGTAGCAGCAAGATCGACGAGCAAGGATCCCGCGTCGGAGGAGTTCCGAACCACGCGGGGCTTGACTACTCGTGTAGGCACGACCTATCATGGTCTCCATGACGACACGTGTAGACACCCATGGCTCGTGAATCCACCATCGGCGACCGGGAGCTGGCCCTGGTCCGCTACATCGCCGACCGCGGCAGCGCCAGCGTGGCGGAGGCCGTCGACGAGTTCGGCGCCAGCCGCGGACTGGCCCGGTCCACCGTGCTGACGATGATGGAGCGGCTGCGACGCAAGGGATACCTGTCCCGCGGCATGGCGCAGGGCGTCTTCCGCTACCGCGCCTGCGCCTCGTCCGCGGACCTGCTCAGGGACGCGGTCCAGCGGTTCGTGGAGCGCAGCCTGGACGGGTCCGTCTCGCCGTTCCTGGCCTACCTGTCGGAGGCGCCCGAGCTCTCCGACCAGGAGCGGCAGGAGCTGGAGCGGATCGTCGCGCGCCTGGACGCCGCCCAGCGAAAGGACCGCTGATGCTCCCCGTTCTCGCCCGTGCGTCGCTGGAAGGGGCGGTGCTCGCCGCCGCGGTGTGGCTCGTCTGCCGGGCGCTGCCGCGGACGTCGCCCCGCGTGCGGGCGCTCCTGTGGTGGTGCGTCGCCGCCAAGTTCGTCGTGGCCCTGGCCTGGCCCGCGCCGCTCGCCGTGCCCGTGCTTCCCCCCGCCGCGGCGGACGCGGCGGGCGTGGCGGTGGCCGCCGCGCCCCTGTCGCCGCCGCACGCCGCCGGCGCAGCGGAACGCCCCGCCTCCCCGCCGCCCGCCGGGTCCGGCGCGCCGGCAATCCCCTGGACCGCCCTCCTGGTGGGCGTGTGGGCCCTGGGGCTGGGCATCTCGTTGCTGCGGACGCTGCACAGCTGGCACCGCACGCGGGCGGTCGTCTCCCGGTCGCGGCCCGGCGGCGAAGGGCTGCACGCGATGGTCCGCGAGCTGTCGGGCCGGCTGGCCCTGCGCCGGACGGCAGACGTGCGGGTGTCGGCGGAGGTCGAGTCGCCGCTCGTCATCGGCGTGCGCAGGCCGGTCATCCTGGTGCCGGCCGCGGGCTTCGCGTCGCTCTCGCCGGACGAACAGCGCATGGCGCTCTGCCACGAGCTGGCGCACCTCAAGCGCGGCGACGTGTGGCTGGGCTGCGTGCCGGCGGCCGCCGAGCGCTGCTTCTTCTTCCATCCGCTGGCCCGCCTGGCCGCCCGCGAGTACGCGTTCTGGCGCGAAGGCGCCTGCGACGAGGCCGTCCTGGCCACGCTCGGCGCCTCGCCGCGGAGCTACGGCCGCATGCTGCTCGCGCTGGGGGTGTCGCGCCGGACCGCGACCTTTTCCGCGGCGGGGGCGGCGTGGTCGTTCCAGAACCTCAAACGGAGAATCACCATGCTCGACCGCACCCCCCCGCCGTCGCTCCGCGGCCGCGCGCTGGCCGCCGGCGCCGTGGCCTGCGCCGTCTTGGCCATCGCCCCCCTGAAGGCCGTGGCGCGCTCCGCCGCCCCGGCCGCGCCCTCGCGCCCGTACACCGCGGCGGCCATGCGGGCGCTGCCGCCCGCCTCCGCGGCCGTCCGCGCGCCGGCGGTGCCCGCGGCCGCGCGCCCGGCCGATCCCGCCCCCGTCCCTGCAGCGCCGGCCGCCGCGGCGGCGGAGGTCCGGTCCCAGGAGGAGCTGAGCTTCGTGCTCCTCCGCGCGGACGGGAACACGACGATGTCGGGGAACACGCGGGACATCGAGCGCGCGCGGCGCCACCGCCGGGGCGACGAGCCGCTGCTCTGGTTCCGGCACGACGGCCGGGAGTACGTGGTCCGCGATCCGCGCGTGCTGCGCGAGGTGGAGGCGCTGTGGCTGCCGGTGAACGAGATCGGCCGGCAGCAGAGCGAGATCGGGGCGAAGCAGAGCGAGATCGGCGCGCGGCAGAGCGAGATCGGCGCACGGCAGAGCGAGATCGGCGCCGAGCAGGGAAAGATCGGAGCGCGCATGGGGGTCATCGGCGCGCGCCTCTCTCGCCTGGCCGTCCGGGAGTCCGATGGGGCGTCGGAGTCCGAGCGGCGCGAGATCGAGCGGGAGCGCCGGGACCTGGAAGCGGAGATGCGCCGCCTGCAGGGCGAGATGGGCGAGCTGAGCCGGAGGATGAGCCAGGTCAGCGAACCGATGCGCGAGCACGGCGAGGAGATGGCGGAACGCGGGCGGGAGATGGCGGCGCTCGGCGACCGCATGCGCGAGGCCGTGGACCGCGCCAACGCGCGGATGCGTGCGCTGCTCCGCCAGGCCATCGAGAGCGGCGCGGCGGTGGCCGTCGACTAGCGGACGGCACGCCGTCCGGGCAGCCGGCCCGCGGATCTCACCCGGAAAACGCATCCCCCGGCGGAACAGGCTCCGCCGGGGGATGCGTCTTTGCGCCGGACGGCCGGCGTCGGCTCACGGCGTGGTGATGACGTCGCTCGTCGACCACGCCGAGCAGCCGGTGGTGTTGCAGGCGCGCACCTGGTAGCGGTACTCCCGGCCGGAGAGCAGCGAGTAGTTGTTGTAGAGCGTCGTGTTCGCCGGCAGCGTGCGCACGCTGGTGTACGCCGGCCACGTGCCGTCCAGGTTGCGCAGCGCGCGGTACACCTGGTACGACGCTTCCCCCGCGCCGTCCGTCCACGACACGCGGATGGACGTGGCGGAGAGCACCACCCCGCCCAGCCCCGCGGGCGCCGCGGGCACGGGGGGAATCTCCGCGTTGGGCGACGTGGCCCAGGCCGAGCACCCGGCCACGTTGCAGGCGCGCACCCGGTACTGGTAGGTGCCCACCGCCAGCCCGTTGTGGTTGAACAGCACCTGGTTGGCCGCCAGGTTGGCCACCGGCGAGAACGCCCCCACCACGCCCGCGCCGCTCACGGACGCCCGCTCCAGCTTGAACGACGTCTCGTTGGCGCTGCCGTCCGCCCACTGCACGCGGATGGTGCCGGCGGAGACGTGCGCCGCGGAGACCCCGCCCGGCGCGGCCGGCACCGTGGGCATGGACACGACGTTGCTCGTGGCCCAGGCGGAGCACCCCACCGGGTTGCACGCGCGCACCTGGTACCGGTACTCCCGGCCCGCCAGCAGGCTCGAGTTCTTGTACGCGACGGAATCCGCCGGCAGTGTGCGCACGGTGGCGTACGCGCCCCAGGTGCCGTCCAGGCCGCGCAGCGCGCGCGCCAGGCTGAACGACGTCTCGTCGCTGCTGCCATCGGACCACGCCACCGCCGCCACCGTGCCGGACGCCGGCGCGGCCGACAGGCCGAACGGCGCGGCCGGCGCCGCGGTGGGAATGCTCACCGCGTTCCCCGACACCCAGGCGGAGCACCCCGCGGCGTTGCAGGCGCGCAGCCGGTACTGGTAGCGGGTGCCCTGCGCGAGCCCCGTGTTGGTGTAGCTCGCGGCGTTGGCCGCCGTGGTGGCCACGTCCACGTACCCGCCCCAGACCCCCGCGGCCGACATGGTCCGGCGCGACACCGTGAAGCCCGTCTCGTTCACGCTGCCGTCGGCCCAGGTGAGCTGGATGGACGAGGTGGTCAGCGGCTTCGCGGCCAGGCCGGCGGGCGCCCCGGGCGTTCCCCCGATGGTGGCGGTCAGCGTCACGCCGGAGTACGAGCCGAAGCCCCGCAGCATCACGTAGTACGGGCCCGGCTGCGGGTTGGCGGCCGTGCAGGTCTCCGCGTTGCCGCTGATGAACGGGCGGCAGTCGTACAGCGACAGCGTGGGCGCATCGGCGTAGCGCACGTACAGGTCCGCGTCGCCGGTGCCGCCGGAGATGGCGACGGTCAGGCTGGTGGCGCCGGTCGGCACCTCCACCACGAAGTAGCTCTGGCTGGACGATGCCCCGGCCAGCCCGGTGAGCGGGGTGCCGGGCACCACCGCCGGCGCGTCCACCACGCTGGCCGTCACGTCCAGGCTCACCGGCGTGTTGGTGGCGCCGGGCGCCGTCACGGTGATGGCGCCGGTGTGCGTGCCCGCCGCCAGGCCCGCGGCGTTGACCGTGGCGTTCAGGCGCGCCGTGTACCCGCCCGCGTTCAGCGACCCCGCCGCCGGGTCCAGGGTCAGCCAGGACCGGTTGCTGCCGGCGCTCCAGTTCAGCGCCGTGGTCCCCGTGTTGGAGAGTGTCACCGCGCGGGAGAGCACCAGCGCGCTGGCGGTGGCGGCCGCGCCCGCGTCCACCTCGGCGGGCGCGGAGCGCGCC
>DASTLD010000569.1:0-7437 GCA_035715345.1 Longimicrobium sp. | reverse complement strand
CCCCCTCTCCACGCGCCGCGCGCACTGCGGCTGGCATCGGGCGCCAGAGCCGGTGCGGCGCGGGGGGAGGGGGCCGGGGGGGTGGGGCCCCCGCGGTAGAAGGCCGCCACGCGCACCAGCCCGGCTCCCCCCATCTCCCATGAAAAAAGCCCCTCCCCCGCGATGGGGGAAGGGGCTTTCGAACCGTCGTCCTCTGGCGGCGTCCGCTCAGACCGCGGTCTTCTCGCGGCTGCGCGAGCGCGAGGGGGCGGCCGGGGGCGCCTTCTTGGTGCGGTGCGGCCACTTGCTCTCGATGAAGTACAGCACCGGCGACGCCACGAAGATCGACGAGAACGTGCCGATGAAGATGCCCAGGATCAGCACCAGCGCGAAGTCCCGGATCACCGCCCCGCCGAACAGGAACAGCGACACCAGCGTCACCAGCGTGCCGGACGCCGTCAGCACCGTGCGCGGCAGCGTCTCGTTGATGGAGAGGTTCAGCATCTCCATGTAGCTGCGCCCGTGCCGCGGCTTGTGCAGGTTCTCGCGGATGCGGTCGAACACCACGATGGTGTCGTTCAGCGAGTAGCCCACGATGGTCAGGAACGCCGCCACCGTGCCCAGCGAGATCTCGCTGCGCATGATGGCCAGGATGCCCAGCGTGATCAGGATGTCGTGCAGCGTGGCCGCGATGGCCGCCAGGCCGAAGCGCCACTCGAAGCGCACCGCCAGGTACGCCATCGTGGCCAGGAACGAGAGCAGGATGGCGATCAGGGCGCGGTACTGCAGCTCGTCGCCCACCTTGGCGCTCACCGCCTCCGTGCGCACCACGCGGACGGCGTTGCCCGCGAAGCGGGTGCCCAGCACCTGCTGCACCTGCTGCCCCGGCGTCTGCCCCAGCGACTCCTCGACCTTCTCCATGCGCACCAGGAACTGGTCCGGCGCGCCGAAGGTGGTGATCTCCCAGTCGTCGCGGCCCGCGCCGCGCGCGGCGGAGCGGATCTGGTCCACCTCCACCGGCCGCTCGAAGTCGAGCTGCACCAGCGTGCCGCCCGTGAAGTCCACGCCGTAGTTCAGCCAGGAGCCGTGCCGGCTGAAGTTGAGCGCCATGGCCGCGAAGCCCGCCCCCAGCAGCAGGGCGGTGACGACGTAGGCGCGGCGGCGCCACTGCATGAACGGGTAGTTGGCGTTCGGAAAGACTTTCAGCATGTCGGTAGTCCTCGCCCCCGCGTCAGATGGACAGGCCCTGCGCGGCCGGCGAACGGCGCTCCAGGTACAGGATGAACAGCGTGCGCGTCACGAAGATGGCCGAGAACATCGAGATCACGATGCCGGCGCCCAGCGTGACGGCGAAGCCCTGGATGGGCCCGGTGCCCACGTAGAACAGGATGGCCGCCGTGATCAGCGTGGTCAGGTTGGAGTCCACGATGGCCGAGAGCGCCTGCTTGAAGCCCTCCGACACCGCCGGCCGCACCGTGCGCCCCGCGTCCAGCTCCTCGCGGATGCGCTCGAAGATCAGCACGTTGGCGTCCACCGACATGCCGATGGAGAGCACCAGCCCGGCGATGCCGGGAAAGGTGAGCACCGCGTCCAGCGCGGCCAGCGTGCCCATGGTGTACAGGACGTACAGCGCCAGCGCGCCCACCGCGAACAGCCCCGCCAGGCGGTAGTAGGCCAGCATGATCAGGATGACGCCCACCACGCCGATGATGCCCGCGACCTGCCCCTTCTCGATGGAGTCCGACCCCAGCGACGCGCCCACCGTGCGCTCCTCCACCACCTTGAGCGGCGCGGGCAGCGCGCCGGCGCGCAGCACCAGCGCCAGGTCCGCCGCGTCCTCCACGGTGGCGCCGCCCATGGTGATCTGGCCGTTGCGCTCGATGCGGCTCTGGATGGTCGGCGCGCTGTAGACCTGGTCGTCCAGCACGATGGCCATCTGCTTCTGGATGTTGCGCGCCGTCTCGCGGCCGAAGACGCGCCCGCCGCGGCGGTTGAGCGTGAAGTTGACCACCGGGCGGCCGAACTGCTGGTCGGTGGTGCCGATGGCGTTCTCCAGGTACTCGCCCGTCATCAGGGCCTTCTCCTCCACCAGCCAGAGCGAGCGCGCGCCGCGGGTCTCCTCCGCCTCCTGCACGCCCCACAGCAGCGTGGTGCCGCGCGGCAGCGCCGCCTGCACGGCCGGCAGGCGCAGGTAGCGCCCCATGGCCGCGGTGTCCGTGTCCGCCACCAGGAACTGCCCGGCCGTGCCGCCCTGCAGTTTGCTCTCGAAGGGCCGCGCCGTGCGCGTGGTGTCCGCCCCGGGCGCGTTGCGGAACAGGCCGCCCGTCGACGACGGCGCCGCCTTTGCCTCGGCGGGGAACGCCGCCAGGATGGCCTGCTCCACGCGCGGCAGCGCCGCCTGCAGGTCCGTGGCCGGGCGCACGATCTGGAACTCCAGGAAGGCCGCCTTCTGGATGATCTTCTTGGCGCTCTCCGTGTCCTTGAGACCCGCCAGCTCCACGATGATGCGGTCGTTGCCGGCCTTCTGCACCACGGGCTCGCTCAGGCCCATGTTCTCCACGCGCAGGCGCACCACCTTGAGCGCGCGGTCGATGGCCTCCTCGCGGTCCTTGGGGGCGAGCGCCGCGCGGCTCTCGTCGATCTCCAGGCCCAGGTGCACGCCGCCCTGCAGGTCCAGCCCCAGGGTCACGGGCTGGCCCTTGGTGGCCTCGTTGCGCCAGAGGAAGAAGCCGGCCAAGGCGGCCAGCAGCACGATCAGGCCAACGCGGGCCTTCGTATTCTGAAACATCGGAAAGGTGCGGGCTCCCGCAGAAGGTAGGCGGTTGGAGGACGGACGCTTCGTCGCCGGGTATAACTTGAAAAGTTACTCGCGCTTACGCGGTTCTGTCAACCGCGCGGGCCCCGCTCCGCCGCGGGGGCGGAGCGGGGCCCGGGGGCGCCCAAGGCGTTGCCGCTGCGCCCTTTAGGCCCGGCGTCCCGTGTTGATGACGTTGACCTGGCGGAAGCGCGAGGCCGGGCAGCCGTGGCTGACCGCGTTGGACTGCGACGGCTGCCCCTTGCCGTCGTTGAACGACCCGCCCACGAAGTAGGTGGACCGCCCGCCGATCAGGTCCATCGAGTTCCAGAACTCCGGCGTGCGGATCTGGTACGCCACGTCCTTGAGCATGGCCCCCACGCGGCCGTTCTTGATCTCGTGGAACACCTGGCCGCCGAACTGGGCGTTGTAGCGCTGCTGGTCGATGGAGTACGAGCCGCGCCCCTCGATCAGGATGCCGTCCTGGATGCCCCCCACCAGCTCGTCCAGCGTCACGTCGCGCTCCGGGTGCGGCATCAGGTTCACGTTGGGCATGCGCTGGAACTGCACGTCCGCCCAGCGCTGCGCGTAGCTGTTGCCGTGGCTGCGCACCGGCCTGCCGGTGCGGCGGTACCACTCCGCCAGCCAGGGCGCCTGCTCGCGCGTGGTCTGCAGGTCGTTGAGGATGCCGTTGCGGACGATGAGGTACTCGTCCGGCTTGACCCCCTCGTCGTCCCAGCCGACGGTGGCCAGGGAGCCGGGGGCGGAGCGCTCCGCCTGGATGTTCATCAGGTCCGGGCCGTAGCGGAACTTGCCCAGGTAGTCCTCGATGGGGCTGATGAAGCTGGTGCCCGCGTAGTTGGCCTCGAACCCCATGATGCGGTCCAGCTCCGTGGGGTGGGCGATGGACTCGTGGATGGTCAGGAACAGGTGGCTGGGCAGCAGCACCAGGTCGTAGCGCCCGGGCTGCACCGGCTTCGCGCTGAGCTTGGCCACCGCGTCCTCCGCCCAGCGGGGCGCGTTGCCCACCAGGTCGCTGCGGGTCACGTGCTCGTAGCCCAGCCCCATGGGCTGCACGGGCGTGGAGTTGCGCGCCTGGAAGTCGGCGTTGTCCGCGGAGACGGCGGTCACCGTCATCTGCGGGTAGGCGCGGTAGATGGTCTGGTCCGTGTACGTGCCCTCCGTGCTGGCGAAGGCCTTGTCCTCGCGCACGAAGAACATGGACGAGGTGACGAAGCGGGCGCCCTGGACGCGCAGCGCCGCCTCGTTGGCCTGGAAGAGCAGGCCCACCTTGTCCTCGATGGCCACGTCGAAGGGATCGACCTCGATGGGCGAGCGCCAGGTGGCGTTGGGGTACGGCTCCACCGGCGCCAGCTCCACCGGCCGGGCGCGGGCGGGCGCGTTGGCGCGGGCCTGCGCCACCGCCTGCCGGGCCACGCGCTGCACCTCGTCCAGGGTGATGTCGCGGCTGGCCGCGAAGCCCCACGCGCCGCCGGCCAGCACGCGCACGCCGAAGCCGAAGGTCTCCGCGTCCTCGAAGCCGGTGATCTGGCGCTCGCGGGTGCTGACGGCCTGGCTGCGGTTGCGGTTGATGCGCACGTCGGCGTAGGTGGCGCCGGCGGAGCGGGCGGCGTCCAGGGCGCGCATGGCCAGCTCGCGGTTGGCCGCCGCGTCCCACCCCACGCGCTCCCCGGCGTGCAGCACCCCGCGCGGCAGGACGCTGAGCCCCGCGGCGGCGGCGGCGCTGCGGGCCAGGAATTCACGGCGTCTCATGGGCACGGCTCCGGGCTGTGGTGTGGGGCGTGGACTCGCGCGGATTGTAAGGCGCCGCCGCGCGGGCGAGCAAGGCTACAGGTTACAGGGGACAGGGTACAGCCGGCGGGCCGGCGCGGGTGGAGACGCATGCGCGTCGTTGCAGGCTGTAACCTGTAACCTGTCCCCTGTAACCTGCAGTTCCGTAACCTGTCCCTGTAACCTGCCCTTCCGAAACCCGTTCCGCGCCCGCCGCGTACGCGCTATCATTCGCCCGCCCGCCGTCCGCATCCCCGCTCCCAGACCCGCATGCCGCTGCTCGACACGCCTCGCCAGCGCGCCGCCGCGCTCGTTGCCCTACTGGGCATCGCCATCGCCATCGCCGTGGCGCCGTTCGCGTCGGGGCTGCTGGGCGTGGCGGTGCTGTACGTGCTCTGCGCCCCCGCGCACCGCCGGCTGTCGCGCACGCTGGGGCCCCGGCTGGCGGCGGGGGTGGTGCTGATGGTGGCGCTGCTGCTGGTGCTGCTGCCGCTGGCGGTGGTGGTCAGCATCATCGTCAACGAGGCGCCGGGCACCATCGCCCTGCTGCAGAGCGGCGGGCTGCAGCAGCGCCTGGAAGGGCTCTCCGTCGGCGGCGTGGACCTGGGCGAGCAGATGGCCAACACCGGCGGCGCCGTCGTGGGCTGGCTCTCCACGCAGGCGCTGGTGTTCTTCGGCAGCGCGGCGCGGGGGCTGCTGAGCCTGGTCATCGCCTTCTTCGGCCTGTACTTCCTGCTGCTGCACCACGACGCCGCCTGGAGCGCCACCCGCGACTACCTGCCCTTCTCGCGCGCCACGGCGGAGCGGCTGCGCGAGCGCTTCCACAGCGTCACGGAGGCCACGCTGGTGGGCACGCTGCTCACGGCGGTGGTCCAGGGCACGCTGGTGGGCGTCGGCTTCTGGATCGTGGGGCTGCCCGGCCCGGCGTTCTGGGGCGTGATCACCGCGCTGGTCTCCGTGCTGCCCATCATGGGCAGCGCGCTGGTGTGGTTCCCGGGCGTGGTGATCCTGGCGCTGGACCAGCGCTGGGGCGGCGCGGCGGGGCTGGCGGCCATCGGCTTCCTGGCGGCCAACCTGGACAACGTGGTGCGGATGATCGTGTTCAAGCGCGTCTCCAACATCCACCCCATGGTCACGCTGGTGGGCGCCTTCGCGGGGCTCAAGTACTTCGGGCTGCTGGGCGTGCTGCTGGGCCCCCTGGCCATCGCCTACTTCTTCGAGCTGCTGACGGTGTACCGCCTGGAGTACGTCTCCGACGCCCCCGCCGCCCCCGGCACCGACACCATCCTCCTGCCCCCCACCGACGCGGACGCGGCGCCGGCGTGATTCGCGGCAGGGCGCGATAACGAGCAGGCATCCGTCTGCGCGGCGGAGCGCGGCGCGAAGGCGAACGCCCCCACCCGGACTCGCATTACTCGTCCACCCTCCCCCAGGTCCGGGGGAGGGTTGTTGGTTCTGTGCACCAAGCTCGGCCCGGCGCGGTTCAGGTCTCCCCCTCTCCGCGCGCCGCGGGCACCAGCGCCCGCACCGCTCGCCGGAGCCGGTGCGGCGCGGGGGGAGGGGGCCGGGGGGTGGGGCGTCCCGCGCAGACCCGTGCCCGCCCGCCGCCATTCGAGAGGGATAGCGCGCACAGGGTGAGGGCCCCCACTTTGCAGCCGATGACGGCAGAACGCGGTTTCTGCCATCCCCAGACACCCAGGAGGCGGCATGGCACGACGGCCCAACTACGGGTTCGAGAAGCGCCAGCGGGAGCTCGACAAGCAGAAGAAGAAGGAGGCCCGCAAGGCCGCCGCCGACGCAGGCGAGGAGCCGCCCGACAACGTGGAGGTGATGGAGCTGCCGGACGGCGGCGGCGGTGGCTGACGCGGCGCCGGCCGGCGTCGCCGCCGCGCCCGCCCTGCCGGAGGTGGACGCCGCCCTGCGCGCGCGCCTGGCCGCGCTGTGCGAGGAGGGGTGGGAGATCTGGCGCCGCTTCGACGAGGAGGTGCGCCAGCACGACTGGCATCCGTTCGTGCCCGCCGACTACGACCGCGTGCTGGCGGCGCTGCTGGCGGTGCGCGGCCCCGGTCTGCGCTTCCTGGAGCTGGGGTCCGCCACGGGCGTCATCGCCATCATGGCGGACCTGGTCGGGATGGAGGCGTACGGCATCGAGCTGGACCCGCGCCTGGTGGAGACGGCGCGCGGGCTGGCGGCGCGCTACGATTCCCACGCCCGCTTCGCCGCGGGCAGCTTTCTCCCCGCCGGCTACCGCTACCGCCCGCGCGGCGGCGACCCGCGCACCGGCACCATCGGCGACGGCGCCTCCGCCTACCCCGCGCTGGGCCACCCGCTGGACGACTTCGACCTGGTCTACGCCTACCCCTGGCACGGCGAGGAGCCCGTCATGCACGACCTGATGCGCGCCTACGGCGGCCGCGGCGCGCGCCTGGTGCTGCACTCGGGCACCGAGGGTGTGCGCGTGTACCGCAACGGCCGCCTTGTGAGTGCGTGAGTGCGTGAGTGCGTGAGTGCGTGGAGCGAGAAATCACGTCGCGCCAAAGCGTTGTCATCCTGAGGGAGGCGCGGCGACCGACCCGACGTGCGCACCAGACTCTGGCGCCGACCGAAGGATCTTGCCCGCCTCTGTCGGTGCATGCTACACGCACAGGACTCCGTATGCAGTGCGTGGCCGTACGCATGGGCCGGCAAGATCCTTCGGTCGCGCCATGGGCCGGCGCATGCGGCGGGTTCACCGCGGCGCTCCCTCAGCAACTGTATTGTCAGCCTGCGGCTGGCAGGGCTGACGGACACCAGGGCGTGTTGTATTTCACCATGGTGTTGAGGATCACCAGGAACTTCCTCATGCACGCCACCATCGCGACCTTGAAGGGCTT
>DASTLD010000568.1:0-9846 GCA_035715345.1 Longimicrobium sp. | reverse complement strand
GCCGCGTCGGCCGTCGCCTACCTGCTGCTGTTCGGCGTGGGCACCACGGCGGCGATGGCGCTCTACGCGCTGGCGGCGGGCCTGCTCTTCGGACGCGCGGGGCGGCGCGGGCCGCGCGTGGCCGGCGCGCTGCGCGCGGCGACGGCGCTGGGCAGCGCGGTGATCGGCGTGGTCTGGATGTTGAACGCCGCTGCGGCGGCCTGAGCGCCGCGCGCGCTCGATTACCATCATCCCCACGACGAACGGACCCGAATGTCGGAACAGACGCAGCCGCCGGTGGAAGAGCCGCAGCCGGAGCCGCAGGTGACCATCACCATCCGCAACAACGGACCCTACCGCGTGGAGGGCCCGGTGCGCCTGGTGGACGCGGACGGGACCGAGTACACGCTGCCGGGCGGCGGCAAGGGCTTCTCCCTGTGCCGTTGCGGCGCATCCACCAGGAAGCCGTTCTGCGACGGCACGCATTCGAAGATCGGCTTCCTGGCGGCCGAGCGCGCCGTCCGCGAGATGGAGGGCGGGCAGCCGCCGCAGGGACAGCCGCCCCAGGCGGGACCGGCGTAAGGCGCTGCGGCGCCGGGCGTTGACCGTCCCGGCGGCCGCGCCTACATTCGGGAGCACAGAGCACGCCGGCCCCGCGCCGGCACGGACGCCGCGAGCCCGCCCCGCCGGGCGGGCCCCTCCGACGTCGCCACCCAGGGAGCACGCATGGGAATGGCGCACGGTCGAACCAGCGCGAGCCTCCTTCCCGTCTCCGCGTGAGACGAGAGGGGGCTCGCGTTTCGTTTTCCCGGCGCGCTCCCCACCCCAGCCAAGGAGGCGCACATGTACGGCTCCATCCTGGTTCCGCTGGACGGCACCGCGTTCGGCGAGCGTGCGCTGCCCGCCGCGGTGGCGGTGGCCCGGCGCACCGGCGCCGCGCTGACCCTGGCCCACGTGCACGCGGGCGGCGGGGACGGCGCGCTGGCCCGCGAGCGCGGCTACCTGGAGGCGGTGCGCGAGCGGGTGGTGGCCGCGGCGGAGGTGCCCGTGCGGGTGGTGCTGGGCGATGGGCCCGTCGCGAAGACGCTGGCGGACGCGGCCAAGGGGGCGGACCTGGTGGTGCTGGCGACGCACGCGCACGGCGGGGTGAGCCGGCTGTGGCACCACGGCGTGGCGGCGTACCTGTCGCGCCACCTGAGCGTGCCGCTGCTGATGGTGCGCGACGAGGGACCGGTGGACGAGCTGGCGGACGGGCCGGAGTTCGGGCACGTGCTGCTGCCGCTGGGCGGGTCGGCGTACTCCGAGCACGTCCTCGACCACGCGCTGGAGCTGGGCCGCACCTTCGGCGCGCACTTCACCCTGCTGGAGGTGGTGCCGCCGCCCATCCAGCTCGGCTACACCTTCGAGGCGCAGGCCGGGCACGTGAACCAGGACGAGCTCGACGCGCGCCGCCGCCAGGCGCAGGCGTACCTGGAGGGCATCGCGGAAGGGCTGCGGTCGCGCGGCGTGTCGGCCGCGGCGGCGGTGGAGGTCTCCGCCAGCCCGGCGGACGGCATCGTGCGCTACGCCACGCGCGAGGGCGCCGGCCTCATCGCCCTGGAGACGCACGGGCTGGGCGGCGTGGCGCACGCGCTGTCGGAGGGGGTGGTGGCGGAGGTGCTGCGGCACAGCCCGGTGCCCGTGCTGGTGCACCACGACACGCCGGCCGCCGACCGCGAGCGCGAGGACGCCTACGCGAGCGCCATCGGCCGCGGCATGGGGTGGAGCCGGGCCGCCGCGCCGCACGCCGGACAGCCCTGAGCGCATCGCCTTGACCCCACGGCGGGCGCGCGCTAGCATGGCGCGCGTACGCCCGCCGGGGGGCCCTCCCCGGCACCGCATTCATCGCCCGGACCGCTCCCGCAGCCGTCCGGGCGTTCGCTTCCGTCCGGCGCCGGCCGGGGAAGGCAGGAGATAGATGACGCAGAGCAGGCCCATCGAGCAGCGCGGCTACGCCCACCCGGAGGCGCTGGTCACCACGGAGTGGGTGGCGCAGCACCTGGACGATCCCTCCGTCCGCATCGTGGAATCCGACGAGGACGTGCTGCTGTACGACGTCGGCCACATCCCCGGCGCCGTCAAGATCGACTGGCACACGGACCTGCAGGACCCGATGGTGCGCGACTACCTGGACGCGGAGGCGTTCGCCGCGCTGATGCGCGAGAAGGGCATCAGGCGAGACACCACCGTCGTGTTCTACGGCGACAAGCACAACTGGTGGGCCACCTACGCGCTGTGGGTGTTCCGCCTGTTCGGCCACGAGCGGGTGCGCATCATGGACGGGGGGCGGAAGAAGTGGGACGACGAGGGCCGCCCGCTCGTCGAGGACATCCCCGCGTATCCCCCCGCAGACTACCCGGTGCCGGAGCGGGACGACGAGGCCATCCGTGCCTTCCGCGAGGACGTGCTGGAACACGTGAAGCGTCGCGGGCAACTGGTGGACGTGCGCTCGCCGGAGGAGTTCCGCGGCGAGAAGCTGCACATGCCGGAGTACCCGCAGGAGGGCGCACTGCGCGGCGGCCACATCCCGGGCGCCAGGAGCGTCCCCTGGGCCAAGGCGGTGAACCCCGACACCGGCGAGTTCCGGAGCGCGGACGAGCTGCGGGCGCTGTACGAGCAGGAGCAGGGGCTGTCACCGGAGCGCGAGACCATCGCCTACTGCCGCATCGGTGAGCGCTCGTCGCACACCTGGTTCGCGCTCACCTACCTGCTGGGCCACCCGCGCGTGCGCAACTACGACGGCTCGTGGACGGAGTGGGGCAACGCGGTGCGGCTGCCGATCGAGCGGCCGTAACGGCAGGGTACAGGGGACAGGTTACAGGTTACAGCCAGCAACTGCGGAGGCCCGGCGCGGAGGATCGCGCCGGGCCTCGTGGCACTTGCGGTCCGGTCAGATGCAGGGGTTGAAGCAGGAGACGTCGTTGGTGCACCCCAGCTCGCACGAGAACTGGCAGGTGTCGTGGCCGCGGGTGTGATGGTGCGCGTGCACGGTGCCGGCGGCGGGCGCGCCGTCCGCGGCAGTCTCGAACGATTCGACCGCGAGCGCGTCGAGGTCCAGCTTCAGCTTCCGCATGGCGTGCCTCCGGGGTGAAGGGCTCCAGGGCGATCGGGCGCACATGTTCCGCCGCAACTCGCGCACCGGCTCTCGCGCACCGCCGCGGGGAGGCGATGACGAAGTCCTCCCGCCCGTGCACGATGTGCCCTATCATTCCCCTGTCCTCCGCTCGTCCTCTCGCCCGCCCGCCGCAGATGATCCGCTCTCCCTCGCTGATCCTTGTCCTCGCGCTCGCGGCCGCGCCGCCCACGGCGGCGCAGGCGCCCGCGCGCGTGGCGGAGGCGCGGCGGTGGGCGGCGGAGGCGGAGCGGATCGAGGACGATGACCCCGAGGCGGCGCTGCGGCTGCTGCAGCGCGCCATTCCCCTGCTGGGCGGCGCGGAGGACACGGCGCTGCGCATGCAGGCGCTGGAGAGCCGCTGCTGGGCGGCGGCCGCCGTGATGCCGGACTCCGTGGTCGCCTTCGGGACGCGGGGGATGGAGGACGCCGCACGCGCCGGGCAGGACCGCGCGGCGGCCGCCCTGCGCGTGTGTCGCGGCTACGGGCACGAGAGCGCCGGGCACGTCCCCGAGTCGATGGCGGACTACGAGATCGGGGTTGCGGAGGGGCGGCGGCTGGGCGAGCGCGAGCTGCTGGCGTCCGCGCTGGTGCTGCGCGGGCAGCTCAGCCACTACCGCGGCGACTACGACCACGCGCTCGAGGACCTCCAGGAAGCGTATCGCCTGTACACGGCGCTGGGGGCCGACCGCCAGCTCCGTCCCGCACTGAACGCCATCGCCAACCTGTACGCCGACGCGCACGTGGCCCAGTACGACCGCGCGCTGGAGTACTACGGGCAGCTCCTCGAATCCCACCGCCGCGCCGGCAACGTGCGGGGGATGTCCATCACCTACTTCAACCTGGGCAGCACGCTCGAGCGCATGGGGCGGCTGGACGAGGCGCTGGCGCACTACCGCCGCGGCCAGGCCGCCGACCGCCGCCGCGGCGACGCGGACGAGGTGGCGGTGGACCAGCGCGCCATCGCCGTGGTGCTGTACAAGCTGGGCCGGCCGGCGGAGGCGCTGGCGGTGGTGGACAGCGCCCTGGCCCGCTTCCGCGCGACGAACGACCCCGCCGCCATTGCCCATGCCCGCCTGACGCGCGGCACCGCGCTGCGCATGCTGGGCCGCGCGGACCAGGCGCTGGCGGACCTGGAGGCGGCGCGCGCCCACTACGTCGCGGAGAACAACCAGCGCTTCCTGGAGAAGATCCACGAGGAGCGCGCGCTGGCCTTTGCCGCGGCTGGGATGTGGCGCGAAGCCTTCCAGGCGCGCGGCGACCAGCTCGCGCTGCACCGCGCGCTGGCCCAGCAGGCGGGCGAGGAGCAGAGCGCCCGCCTGCGCGTGCAGTTCGACGCGGAGAAGAAGGAGGCGGAGAACCGCGCCCTGGTGCGGCAGAGCCAGGCCGCGGCGCGCATCCGCCGGCTGCAGGTGGCGGTGCTGGTGCTGAGCGCGGCGGTCATCGTGGCGCTGGCGCTGCTGTTCGCGCGGCAGTGGCGCAGCGCGCGCCTCCTGCGCGTCACCTCGCTGACGGACGAGCTGACCGGCCTGCCCAACCGCCGCCACCTGTGGCGCGTGGCCAACGACCAGGTGCGCGCGGCGCGCCTGCGCGGCACCGGCTTCGGCGTGCTGGCGCTGGACGTGGACCGCTTCAAGGCCATCAACGACACCCACGGCCACGACGTGGGCGACGCCGTGCTGCGGCGCGTGGCGGAGGTGGTGCGCGGCTCCCTGCGCGAGGGCGACACCGTGGGCCGCACCGGCGGCGAGGAGTTCGTCGCGGTGCTGCGGGGCGCGGGGGCGGCGTCCGCGGCGGAGGTGGCGGAGCGGCTGCGCCAGTCCGTGGAGCAGGCGGACTTCACCGACCTGCACCCCGCGCTGGCCGTGACCCTGAGCGTGGGCGCCACCGTCTGGCAACCCTTCGACACCGGCATCGCCGACACGCTCAAGCGCGCCGACGACTCCCTCTACCGCGCCAAGACGCTGGGCCGCAACCGCGTGGAGATGGCCGCCGCCGCGGTCTGAAGCGCCGCGCGGCGGAAAACCCGCGCGGCGCGTCCATCCATCCCCTCCAGGTGCCCATCGAGCCGTTCCCTGGAGAGATCCACCATGTACGCGCGCCCTGACACGGGCCATTCCCTCGGGGACTTCGTGCGGCGGCACCCGGAGTGGTGGGTGCTGGCCGCCGCGTCGGCCGCGTGGGTGTGGATGCTCGCGCTGCCCGATCCGCAGGCACGTGCCCATTCGCACGCGGGCCACGGCACCTCCGGGGGCCACGAGCTGCTCGGCCTGGGCCTGATGGTCGTGGGGATGATGCTGCCGCTGACCGTCCCCTCGGTCCGGTACGCCGCACATTCGCGTCTTCGCCGGACGAACTGCGCGATCGCGGCGTTCGTCGCCGGATACCTGGCCGTGTGGATGGCCGCGATGGCGGTCCTCGCCGCGGCGTGGCAGGCAGTGGCGGCGCTGGGCGGCGGGACGGGCGCCGCCATCGGGATGATCGCGGCCGCCGTGCTGTGGGAGGCCGCGCCCCCAAAGCGGGACGCGCTGCGCCGCTGCCGTCTCACGCCACCGCTCGCGCCGCGCGGCTGGCGGGCGGACGCGGACTGCGTGCGCTTCGGCGCGCGGACGGGCGCACGCTGCGTGGCGGCGTGCTGGGCGCTCATGGCTGCCTGCGTCGCGTTCGCCCACAGCCTCCCGGTGATGGCGGCCCTGTTCGCCATCCAGCTGAGCGGCCGCTATTCGCGTCGCGCGTCCCCGGCGCTCGCCGCCGCGGCCGTGCTGGGCGTGTGCCTCACCGCCCTCGCGCTCCGTATGCCGTAGCCACTCACTTCGTGAACGACTGCGTGTCGCCGAGCCTCCAGGCAGGGGTCACGAGCAGAGGCCGGTACCGCGCGGCGGTACCGGCCTCTGCCGTTGCAGGCTGTAACCTGTAACCTGTCCCCTGTCCCCTGCGGTTACAGCGCCTTCACCTCCGACACCAGCTTCGTCAGACTCGCCTTGGCGTCGCCGAAGAGCATGGCGGTGCGGGGCAGGTAGAACAGCTCGTTCTCCACGCCGCTGTACCCCGCGGCCATGCTCCGCTTGAGCACGATCACGCTCTGCGCCTGGTCCACGTTCAGGATCGGCATGCCGTAGATGGGGCTGCCGCGGTCCGTGCGCGCGGCCGGGTTCACCACGTCGTTGGCGCCGATGACCAGCGCCACGTCCGCCTGGTCGAACTGGTCGTTGATCTCCTCCAGGTCGTAGAGCCGGTCGTACGGCACGTTGGCCTCCGCCAGCAGCACGTTCATGTGCCCCGGCATGCGGCCCGCCACCGGGTGGATGGCGTAGCGCACGGTGCCGCCGCGCTGCTCGATCAGCGCGGCCAGCTCGCGCACGGCGTGCTGGCACTGCGCCACCGCCATCCCGTACCCCGGCACCACGATCACCTCGCGCGCAAAGGCGAGCTGCACCGCCGCGTCCTCCGCCGCGATGGAGCGCACGGTCAGCCCCTCCGTGCTGCGCTCCTCCCCGCCCTCCGGCGCCTTGCCCACCGCCGCGAAGAGCACGTTGCCGAACGAGCGGTTCATCGCCCGGCTCATCAGGATGGAGAGCAGGAACCCGCTCGCCCCGTCCAGCGCGCCGCAGATGATGAGCACGGTGTTGCCGATGGCGAACCCCGTGGCCGCCGCCGCCAGCCCCGCGTACGAGTTCAGCAGCGACACCACCACCGGCATGTCCGCCCCTCCGATGGGCAGCACCATCAGCACCCCGATCAGCAGCGACATCCCCACCATGCCGTAGAAGAGCACGGGGTTGTCGGGGTTGAAGACCAGGTAGACGAAGACGCCGAACGTGGCCGCGAAGAGGGTGACGTTGATCGCGTTCTGGCCGCGGTAGGTGATGGGCGTGCCGGTGATGAAGCCCTGCAGCTTGCCGAACGCCATGAAGCTGCCGGTGATGGTCAGCGCGCCGAAGAGCACCTCGAAGCCCAGCGCGCCCATCATGGGCGCCTCCACGCTGCCGCCGTGCAGCCGGTACTCCGCCACGCCCACCATGGTCGCGGCCAGCGCGCCGAACATGTGCGAGAAGGCGATGCGCTGCGGCATGGCCGTCATGGGCACGTACATGCCCAGCGGATAGCCGATGGCGGTGCCCAGCAGCAGCCCGCCGATGATCCAGTCGTAGCGGACGATCTCGCGGCTGACCAGCGTGCCGATGATGGCCAGCAGCATCCCCAGCGCGGCCTGCTGCATCCCCCGCTGCGCCCGGTCCGGCCGCGTCAGCGAGCGCAGGCCCAGGATGAAGAGGATGGACGCGGCCAGGTACGAGCCCTGGATGAAGACGTCGCGGATCACGGGGCCTCCCCCGGACCCTTCCCGTTCCCGGCGGGGGCGCCCCCGGCGGGTTCGGCGGGGCGGCCGCGCCGGAACATCTTCAGCATGCGGTCGGTGATGATGAAGCCGCCGACCACGTTGGTGGTGGCGGCCGTCACCGCGATGAAGCCGAGCACGGTGGCCAGCGTGCCGTGGTCGGAGCCCGCCAGCACCAGCGAGCCCACCAGCGAGATGCCGGAGATGGCGTTGGTGGCGGACATCAGCGGCGTGTGCAGCAGCGGCGGCACGCGGGTGATGACCTCGTAGCCCACGAACGCGGCGAGCACGAACACGAACAGGAACGAGACGGTCATCGCGCGGCCTCTGTGTCGGGTGGGAGATGGGTCCGGGTGCGTGGGGCGATGGGGACGGCGTGGTCAGTCCGCGGGGACGGGCGCGGGCTGCAGCAGCGCCCGCACGCGCTCGTGCACCACGGCGCCGTCGTGCGTCACGCACGCCTCGCGGAACACCTCGTCGGCGAAGTCGCGCGTGAAGGCGCCGTCCTTCGCGAACTCGGTGATCATGGCGGCCACGGTGCGCGCGTACATCTGGCTGGCGTGCACCGGCATCTCCGCCGGCAGGTTCAGCGGGCCCAGGATGCGCACGCCGCCCGCGTCCACCGCCTCGCCCGGGCGGGTCAGCGCGCAGTTGCCCCCGTTGGGCGCGGCCAGGTCGACGATCACCGAGCCCGGCTTCATCCCGCGCACCGCTTCCTCGGAGATCAGCCGCGGCGCGGGCATGCCGGGCACCAGCGCGGTGGTCACCACCACGTCCGCGGCGGCCACGTGCGGGGCCAGCAGCTCCACCTGGCGGCGCTGGCGGTCCTCGTCGAGCGCGCGGGCGTATCCCCCTTGCCCCTCCGCGCCGGCGGTGTCCAGCTCCAGCTCCACGAAGCGCCCGCCCACGCTCTCCACCTGCTCGCGCGCGGCGGCGCGGACGTCGTAGCCGGACACCTGCGCGCCCAGCCGCCGCGCGGTCGCGATGGCCTGCAGCCCGGCCACGCCCGCGCCGATCACCAGTACCTGCGCGGGGCGCACGGTGCCGGCGGCGGTGGTCAGCAGGGGAAAGAACTTCGGAAGCTCCACGGCGGCCACCAGCACCGCGCGGTAGCCGGCCAGGGTGGCCATGGCGGAGAGCGCGTCCATGCGCTGCGCGCGGGTGATGCGCGGCACCAGCTCCATGGCCAGCGCCGTCACGCCCGTCTCGGCCAGGCGCGCGGCGGCCCGCGGGTCGTCCAGCGGGCGCAGGAAACCGATCAGCACGCCGCCCGGCCGCAGCAGGGCCAGGTCGTCCGCGGCGGGCGCCTGCACGCGCGCCACCACGTCCGCGCCCCAGGCCTGCGCGCGCGTGCCCACGCGGGCTCCCGCGGCAACGTACGCGTCGTCGGGGTGATGGGCCCCGGCGCCGGCGCCCGCCTCCACCAGCACCTCCATCCCCTCCTTGACCAGCTTGCCTACGACCTCCGGCACCAGGGCCACGCGCCGTTCGCCGGGCGCGGTCTCTCCGGGGATTCCGATGCGCATCAGCCGATCTTGTGGATGGGGGATGGGACGCTTGTCGTGCAGGAGGATTATAGCACGCGCGGCGTCGGCGCAATCGAATTCTTCCGCGCACGCACGAAGGGAAATGCCTCACGCGGAGCCGCGGAGCACGCGGAGAACTGCAACTGCATTCACGCGGAGGGCGCAGAGGTTGAACGGAGAGGACGCGGAGGAACTGCGTGACTCCGAAAGAAGAAAGCCCTCCCCCGAAGTTGGGGGAGGGTTTGGGAGGGGGCCTCCGCCCACGCGAGGCACCCCACCACGAGCACGATTACCCGTGCGTCACTCCCCCCCGCAGGCGCGCACGGCTTCGCGCAGGCGGCGCTCCACCGCGTCGCAGGGCACCCAGACGGGCTTGCGGGTGAGGGTGACGGAGAGCGTGCCGTCCGCCTCGCTCCACGCGTACTCCGCGGCCGCGTCGGGGTGGTCGATGGTGCCGGACTCCGCGTCCGGCACGGTGATCTTCATCCCCCGCGCGCGCTGGCGCAGGCACTCCCATGCCTCGCGCGTCATCCCGCCGAACCGCATCTCCGCGCATCCCCCCGCCATCACCGCCTCCCGTGCTCGGTGTTCCGGCCGCCGCGCTCACCCGCCGCCGCAGTCCTCGATGGCATCGCGCAACCGGTATTCCACGGCCTCGCAGGGCAGCCACACGGGCTTGCGGGTGATGGTGACGCGCAGGGTGCCGTCCGCCTCGCTCCAGGCGTACTTCGCCGCGGCGTCGGGGTGCACGATGGTGCCGGCGTCCGCGTCCGGCAGCGGCACCTTCATCGCCCGCGCGCGCTGGCGCAGGCACTCCCACACCTCGCGCGTCATCCCGCCGAACCGCATCTCCG
>DASTLD010000567.1:0-14802 GCA_035715345.1 Longimicrobium sp. | reverse complement strand
AAGGCGCAGGTCGACGTCGCCTGGACCGGGCTCCCACACCGACGCATCACGCAGGGGGACGACCACCTGGTACCGCTGGTGATTGGAATACGCGGGCTCCGTGAGGACCAGCGCGAGATCGCACTCCACCTCCGCAGCCAGACTACCTGTGAATCTGACGAAGCGGCCGCGCCAGCTCCCCGCGGCCGTGCCGTGCACGGCCGTGCCGGTTCCAAGTCCCAGGGCGACACGGAGCTTCTCCCGCAGGTCGGCCATCTCGTCGATCAGCCGCCCCGCCATGCGCTGCAGGTCTGCCATCTCTGCCGGCACGATGCGGCTCGCATAGACGTAGGTCGCCCGTGGAAAGCCGGTCCTCCCCTGGCGCCCGTACCTCGTGGCCGCCGGATCCACGAGCAGGTAGGCAGCCCCGAACCCCGCCTCTGTGGACTGCGTGCTCGCGAACGCGAATGATCCAACCGCCTCCGCGTCGCCCTCATCGCAGGCGTTGAGCAGGACGTGGCGGCGCGGCTTCGGATCGCCCTGCTCCCGCGCGTCGGGTGGCAGGAACCAGACTTCTCCGGGATAGCGCATGGTGTCCTCCGGCAAACGAACGAAGGCTGGAAAGCAGGTGCTTCCAGCCTTCGGATTCGATCTGGCGCCGTGCGGTTCTACGGCTTCCGCTTCCGTGCCGTGCGACGGTTCCTGAGCGCCTGCAAGCCTCGCGCACGGACCTCGATGAACGCCTCGTGGTCCACGGGCGGAGTCGGATCGAGCTTCTGACCGGCGTACGAACCCCGGGAATCCGCAGGCACTGCCGCCCCGGCGTCGTCTTCCGTGATGAGCCGTCGCCGTTCCATGATCGATCCAGGGGAAAGAGTTCCACGCACTTGGAGGATAGCCGTGCCCGCGCCGGAAAGTCAATCCACCGGCTCCTGCGATGTGCTGGCCTGGGCCACCGGCCCAGGCCAGCACGGGCGCGGCGTTCCTCAGGTGAGCTGGAGCAAGCTGGCGACCGAGGGGACGCCGGTGGTGCTTACCAGGAACAGCATGTACCAGCCGCGGGGGGCCACGTTGGCGTTGGGCGGCGTGGTGAGGGTGATGGCCCCCGTCCCGGGCGTGAAGGCGAGCCCCACGAAGCGCTGGTCCATGTTGAACGAGTGCGTCACCGCCCCGCACCGGATCAGCGCCACGGAGCCGATGGCGGCGGGGTCGGGCGTGCTGACGGTGATGGACGCGCCGTAGCCCGCGCTCGCGGGCGCGCCGGTGAAGGTGGGCCGCGGCCCGGCGAACAGGTACGGCGGGCTGAACAGCTCGCAGCGGTGCTCGGGGTACTTGTAGGCGGGCGGCTGGAACGCGCCGTCCTTGCCCGCGATCAGCACCCGCCCGTCCGGCAGCAGCAGCGCGGTGGAGTGGTACAGCCGCGGCACCCTCGTGCTGCACAGGGTCGTCCAGCCGCTGGTCGCGGGGTCGAACCACTGCACCTGGAACACCGGGTCGCCGCCCAGGTCCGCCTTGCCCGTGGAGCTGCCGCTCACCACCAGCACCTTGCCGTTGGGCAGCAGCACCGCGTCCGGCATCACCCGCGGCGTGGCCATGGGCGCCACGTTCTGCCAGGCCGGCGCAGGCGCCCCCAGGTCCAGGATCTCCGTCGTGGCCACCGCGGGCGTGTTCTCGTTCAGCCCGGGCCCCGGGTCCGCGCCGGCGCCGCCGATCACCATCAGCCGCGGACGGTAGCCGCCGGCGGGCAGCAGGGGCAGCAGCACGGACGTGCCCTCCGCCGGATAGCTGCGCGAGATGGGCGACACCGTGCGGTACTGCGCGGGGTCCCAGCTTCCCCCGGACGTGCCGGTAGCCGGCGGGTTCCACAGGCGCGTGGTGTTGCGCGAGTGCACGGCCACCTTGCCCGACGGCAGCACGTAGACGAAGGGGTACAGGTCGATGGTGTCGAACCCGGCCGGGAAGTGCGTGGAGAAGCGGGGCGCCGGCAGCGGCAGCTCCGGGCCCACCGTGCCCGTCGCGGGGTCGTAGATCTCGATGGTGTTGTTGACCGGCGAGCCGGAGCCGATGGGGCCGCCGGTGCCCTTGGTGCCGGAGATGATGACCATGCGGCCGTCCGGCAGCGCCGTGACCGTGGGATACCAGCGGCCGTTGTGCATGCTGCCGCGGTGCACCCACGTCTGCGTGGCGGGGTCGAAGGTGTGCAGGGCGGCCAGGGTGTCTCCCGATCCCCCCGCCACCAGCAGCTCGCCGTTCTTCTGGAACGCCTGCCCCGCGCAGAACAGGTGCGGGTGATGATGCGGGACGACGGGCGTGGCCAGCGCCCCCGTGACGGGGTTCAGCACCCGCGACTGGACGACCGCGCCGTCGGGGTCGGACATGCCCCACAGCACCACCTTGCGCGTCCGCATCAGCCCCATGTGGATGGCCACGGTCCCCGAGCCGTAGGGCAGCGCCGCCTGCCCGCCCGCGGCGGACCTGCACGCCTTCTCCAGCGCGACGGTGTTGGGCCCGTGCCAGCCGGACGTGTCGCGCCAGTAGTGCCGGAGCTGTGTGCCCGCGCGCGTCACCACCTCGAAGTTGCCGGGCGCGCACACGTCGCTCTGGATCAGCGACGCCGCCTGCGCCGCGCCGGCGCCGAAGACGGTGGGCCCGTGCCACGCCTGGTCGGTGTCGTTGGCGCGCCACCAGTGGCCCAGCCCCCCGGCCGCCAGCGGCGCCACCACCTCGAAGTTCCCCTTGGTCCCGAAGCTGCTCTGGATGAACCCCGGCGCGCCGGACACGCCGCTCGCGAACGGGGTGGGCCCGTGCCAGCCCGACGCGTCGCGGAAGTAGTGCACGAGCTGGCTGCCCACCTGCGCCACCACCTCCAGGTTGCCCGGGCTGCCGAAGTTGCTCTGCAGCAGGGCCACGGCGTTCACGGTGCCGCTGCCGAACGGGAAGGGGCCGTACCAGGTCTGGCCGCCGTCGTTGGCGCGCCACCAGTGGGCCAGCCCGCCACCCGCCAGCGGCGCCACCACCTCGAAGTTCCCCATCGTACCGAAGCTGCTCTGGATGAACCCCGGCACGCCGGACACCGCCGTGGCGCCCGGCAGGTAGGTGCGCCCCTGCCAGCGCCAGGATGCGCCGTCGTCGCGCCAGATGTGGAAGAGCTGGTTCCCTTCGCGGACCACCGCCTCCAGGTTGCCGGCCGCGCCGTAGTTGCTCTGGATCAGCGACGCCGCGCTCACGTCGCCCGTGCTGCCGAAGGCGATGGCGGGGCCGCTCCACGGGAACCCCGCCACGTCGTTGTTGCGCCACAGGTGCGACACGCCGCCCCCGGTGCGGGGGGTGACGACCTCGAAGTTGCCCTTGGTGCCGTGGCTGCTCTCGATCAGGAAACCGCTGCTGCGCGTGGGCATGTGGACCTCCGGATCTGTGGGAAGATGGATGAAAACCGCGAATGGGGAGGAAAACGGAGGCGGCGTGGGGGAACGCCGGCGGCTCCGCGGCCGGCCCGGGGGGCAAGGCACGGACCGGCCGCCGTGCCCCGGCATCCATCTGCTTGCCCCGCCGCGGCTTGCGCCTCCGGCCCGCGCCTTGACCGCCCCGGCCGCGGTGGAAGCGACTGAGACGGGGATGGGGCAGCGTGGGACGTGGCGTCGGCACCGCCGCCGCTGGCCCCGGCGCGCCGCGGACCGTATCCTCTCCGCCATGCCCGAGCTCGCGGCCATCTGGATCAAGCGCTTCAAGCGGGGGCCCATGGACCCGGTGCCCGCGGCCACGCTCATCGCCGGGCGCGGCCTGGTGGGCAACGCGGACCAGGGGCGCCGGCGGCAGGTGACGCTCATCGAGGAGGAGCGCTGGGCGGAGCTGATGGACGAGGTGGGGGGTGATGCGGATCCGTCCGCCCGGCGCGCCAACCTGATGCTGCGCGGCATCCGCCTGGCCAGCAGCCGCGGCCGCGTGCTGCGCATCGGCGACTGCCGCGTGCGCGTCTACGGCGAGACGCGGCCGTGCGAGCGGATGGACCAGGTGCTGCCCGGGCTGCGGCGGGCGATGATGGCGCACTGGGGCGGCGGCGCCTTCGCGGAGGTGCTGGACACCGGCGAGATCCGCGTGGGCGACGAGGCGGCGTGGGAGGAGGGGTGAGCGGCGCGCCACGCGGCTGAGGCGCGCGCTGTCACGCCGCTTGCAGCACGTGCGTTCTCCGCCGGCGGCGCATGCCGCCGGACGACAGCGATCTACCGGAACGGGAAACGAGAACCCATGCGATTTCTGCCCAACCTGCGCCGCTCCGCGGCGCTCGCGGCCTGTGCGGCGGTGCTGGCCGCCTGCTCCGACTCCAGCATCGAGACCAGCAGCATCTACGGTGCGTACATCCTGGTGGAGTACAACAACGCCGACATCCCCGCCCCGCAGGCCTGCGACGCCGCGGCCCGGGTGGAGGGCGGCAGCGTGGTGCTGAACTCCAACGGCACGGCCACGCACACGCTGGTGCTGGAGAGCGCCACCGGCGTGGAGAGCGAGCTGCACTCCACCGGCACCTTCACCGTTGCCGACGACGAGGTGCTGCTGGTGCTGAACCAGGGCAGCGGCCCCACCTTCACGCTGACGGCGCAGCTCACGGAGGGCGGCATGCGCATCACCCGCCAGTCCTCCTGCAGCACCACCGTCACCGAGGAGTACACCGGGCCGTACGTGATCCTGAACCCCTGACGCGCGGCCAACTGAAGGTTACAGGTTACAGGGGACAGGTTACAGCCTGCCTGAACACCGAGGGGGAGCACGGTCCCGTGCTCCCCCTCCGCCGTGGCTGGGCGTGGCGGACCTGCGGAATCCCCGGCCCCGCCGTTGTCATCCTTGAGGGAGCGCCGCGCGAATCCCCGCATCCGCACCGCGCTTCGGCGCGACCGAAGGACCTTCTTTCCCTGCGCACGGCCCGGCGACGTGGCACCGACGCACGCATACATCCCCGCGCGTCCCTCGCCGTGCGCACGCGGAGAAGATCCTTCGGTCGGCGCCACGGCCCATCGCAAGGCCAGGACTCCTCGGCGCCTCCCTCGGGATGACAATCGCCGCAGGAAGACGGGGCCTCCGCTCCCGCGAAGGCCCCGCCGGCTGTAACCTGTAACCTGTCCCCTGCACCCTGCAGTTCCCGCCGGCTGTAACCTGTAACCTGTCCCCTGTACCCTGCAGTTACTGGTACTGCACGTACAACGGCTCCGGCCAGAGCTGCAGCAGGTCCCGCGGCGACGTGAGCGGATCGCCCTTCTTGGTGTCGTTGTGGTAGAAGTTCTTCCACCCCGTGAACTGGGCCGGGTAGCGCACCACGTAGTCGCGGTACGAGTCGTACTTGAGCCACGGCGCGCCCCACCCGTCCATGTGCAGCACGAACTGCACTTCCGGCCGCAGGCGGACGTTCTGCACGTCCGGCACCATGTTGCGGGTGAAGCGGTGGATGACCAGCACCTTGGGCGGCAGGTTGTTCTCGCGGACGATGCGGGTCAGCTCGTCCATCACGTAGTTGATGTCCGCCGCGTACATGGTCCCGATGCGCGCCCCCGGCCGCGTGCCGCCGCGCATGTAGAACTCCGGGTCCACCGCGAAGTGCACGTCCGGCCGCTTCAGGAAGTTCTCGAAGCGCGGCATGATGTTGCGGATGTCGTCCAGACCCACCTGCACGTCGATGAACATGATGCCGTTGATGGACCTGGCCATCTGGTAGATGGAGTCCACCTGCGTGTCGCGGATCTGCGCGCGGTACTTGCCCGTCGGGCCCGGGTCGCCCTGTGCCACCACCGCGATCAGGTGCAGCCCGGGGACCACCGGCGTTCCCGGGTCCGCCTCCTGCCACGCCTGCGCCTGCCGCTGCAGGCGCTGCAGCATCTCGTCGCGCGGGTACTGGCCCAGCGCGCCCATCTGCCGCGAGTTGGGGTTGCCGTAGTAGACCACGATGCGCTTGCACGGCAGCAGCACGCCGTCCACGAACTCCGGCATCTTGGGATACCACCCCATCTCCTTGGCGAAGGCGGGGTTCTTTCCCGCCCCCGGCCGCGGCGCGGCGCTGTCCGCCGCGAGCGCGGCCGCGGCGGAGTCCAGCCGCGCCTGGCGCCGCTGCATGCACTGCTGCGCCTCCGCCGCCGTGCTGCCCAGCCCCTTGGCCACGGGCGGGCGCTGGGCGCTGTCCGCCTGCTGCCCCTTGGGGTTGGCGGCGTCCTTGCCCCTGGCCTTCTGCTCCTCCGCCCCGGCGTCGCCGCCGCACGCGGCCAGCGGCAGCAGCAGCGCGGCGGCCACCATCCGGCGGAGCGCGTATCCGGTTCCCTGCGTCAACATCGGCACCGTTTCCGGGGCCCCGCGGCGTGCGCCGCGGCCGGCCCTGTGTGAGGTTTTCGTGCTCAACGGGAGCGTCACTCCCGCACGGGATGGCCGCGGGCGGCCAGGTAGCGGCGCGCCTCGGCCAGCGTGAACTCGCCGAAATGGAAGATCGATGCCGCGAGCACCGCATGGGCCCCCGCGTCCAGCGCGGCGTCCAGGTGCTCCAGCGCCCCCGCGCCCCCGGAGGCGATCACCGGGATGCGCACGGCGCGCGCCACCGCCCGCAGCAGCGGCAGGTCGTAGCCGTCGCGCGTGCCGTCGCGGTCCATGCTGGTCAGCAGGATCTCGCCCGCGCCCAGCGCCTCCGCGCGGCGCGCCCACTCCACGGCGTCGATGCCCGCCGGCGTGCGCCCGCCGTGCGTGTAGACCTCCCACCCGCTCTCGGCCCGCTCGTCCCCCGACCGCCGCGCGTCGATGGCCACCACCACGCACTGCGAGCCGAAGTGGTCCGCCGCGCGCTGGACCAGGTCCGGATCGGCCAGCGCGGCCGTGTTGACCGCCACCTTGTCCGCGCCCGCGCCCAGGATGGCGACGAAGTCGTCCACCGAGCGGATGCCGCCGCCCACGGTGAAGGGGATGAAGACGGAGTCCGCGGTGCGGCGGATCACGTCCAGCATGGCCTGCCGGCCCTCGTGGCTGGCGGTGATGTCCAGGAAGCAGAGCTCGTCCGCGCGCTCCGCGTCGTAGCGCATGGCCTGCTCCACGGGGTCGCCGGCGTCGCGCAGGCCCACGAACTGGATGCCCTTGACCACGCGCCCGTCCTTGACGTCCAGGCAGGGGATGATGCGCTTGGCCAGGCTCATCCCAGCAGTTCCAGCCGGCGCAGCATCCCCTCGCTCAGCCGTGCGCGGTAGACGGACTCCACGGGCCCGCGCAGCACCAGGCTCCAGTCCTCGCGCACCTCCACGTGCAGCGAGCCGCCGGGCATGCGCACCTCCACGCGCCGCTCGCTGACCATCCCCCGCCGCACCGCCGCCGCGGCGATGGCGCAGGCGCTGGAGCCGGAGGCGCGCGTCTCGCCGGCGCCGCGCTCCCACACCCAGGCGTCCACCGCGTCCGGCTCCTGCGGCACCGCGAACTGCACGTTGACCCCGCGCTCGAACTCCGCGTGCGCGCAGACCTGGGGCGCGCGGCGGCGCAGGGCCTCCACGTCCAGCTCGTCCTGGAACACCACGCAGTGCGGGTTGCCGATGGAGACGGTGTTGATGCGCACCACGTCGCCCGAGGGGAGCTGCAGCATCTCGTCTTCGGTCTCGCGGTCCGGCCCGGCCAGCCCCACGTCCGCGCTGCGGAACGACGCCGTCCCCATCTCCGCCTCGACCATCACCACCCCGTCGGCGGAGACGCCCGTCACCTCCATGCGCACGATCCCGCCGGGCGTCTCCACGGTGAACGAGCGGCCATGCCGCACCTCGCCGCGCTCCAGCAGGTACGCCGCGAAGATGCGCAGGCCGTTGCCGCTCTTCTCCGCCTCCGACCCGTCGGGGTTGAAGATGCGCAGCCCGAAGTCCGCGGAGGCGGAACCGGTGCGCGCCAGGATGCCGTCCGACCCCACGCCCGTGTGCCGGTCGCAGATCAGCCGCACCGCGGGAGGCGTGAGCCCGAACCCCAGCCCCTCCATCTCCAGCGCGATGTAGTCGTTCCCCAGCCCGTGTCCCTTGAAGAACTCAGTCATCTATTCGGTCCAGGGGTTCAGCACCGGAACGCCGCGGTCGATGAAATCGCGTTCGTTACGGGTGACGATCGTCAGCGCGTGCACCGCGGCCGTGGCGAGGATCAGGCCGTCGGCCGTCGCGAGAGGGCGCCCCTGGCTCTTAGCGGCCGCGGCGAGTCTGCCCCATTCCAGCGCGACATTCTCATCGACCGACAGGACTCTGCCGCGGAACTGTGTGCGAATCGTCGCCTCCAGCCACGCCTCGAGCGTCGTCCGCTTCTGGCTGATCGGCAGCACGGAGATCCCCTTCTGGATCTCGCCCAGCGTGATCGTGCTGACGGCGAGATCCAGGGGTGACCCGGCGTTCGCCCATTCGACGACACCGGCGTTCGGGGCTGGCTTCGAGACTTCTGAGATGAAGTTCGTATCGACGAGATAGCGCATGGATGATCGCCGATCAGAACTCGACGTCTCGTGGATAATCCCGCTGGCGTTCCAGGTCGATCTCGCCCGCCGCGATGGCCTTCGCCAGCGGAGAGGACTGCATGTACTCCACGATGGGGCGCGGCATGACCAGCTCGTCATACTCATCAGCACTGAGCACGACGACCGCATCCCGTCCGTTGCGGGTAACACGCTGCGGCTGCCGCGCGAGCGCCAGACGCACCACCTCGCTGAACCGGTTCTTTGCGTCTTCCAGCTTCCACGTGTTCATTGCCGCCTCCAGATGATCTGTCCAGTCTAGCCAGACTACATCAAGAGTACCCAACATCGGGGCCGGCGGCAACTCCCCTCCGGTGGCCACCGCTCGTGAAAGCTCACACCCGCGAGAAGTTGCCCACGATGCGCAGGCCGTCCTCCTGGCTCTTCTCCGGGTGGAATTGCACGCCCCACACGTTGCCGCGCCCCACGATGGAGGCGAAGGGCGCATCGTAGGTGCAGCGGCCCAGCACCTGCTCGCCGTCGCTCTCCAGCACGCCGTACGAGTGCACGTGGTAGAACCAGCGCGGCTCGATGCCCGCCACGCCCGCCAGCACCGGGTCCGCCACGGCCCCGCGGACGAACTCCACCGCGTTCCACCCCACGTGCGGCAGCGGCAGGTCCGTCGGGAGCCGCTGCACCGTGCCGGACAGCAGCCCCAGCCCCTTCACCCCCGGCGCCTCCTCGCTCTCCTCGAACAGGAGCTGCATCCCCACGCAGATGCCCAGGAACGGGCGCCCGGCCGCCACGTGCTCCCGCACCGCATCGCCCAGCCCGCGCTCCTCCAGCCGCGTCATGCACTGCCCGAACTGCCCCTGCCCCGGCAGCACCAGCCGCTCCGCCGCACGCGCCACGGCCGGGTCGTCCGTCACCATTACCTCGGCGCCCTCGTGCTCGAACGCCCGGACCACGGAGCGCACGTTGCCCGCGCCGTAGTCCAGTAGCGTCACGCGGGCCGCACCGCTCACAGCGCGCCCTTGGTGGAGGGCACGAGCCCCGCGCGCCGCTCGTCGATGCGCGTGGCGGCGTCGAGCGCGCGGGCGGCGGCCTTGAAGGTGGCCTCCACCACGTGGTGCGCGTTGTCGCCGCGGAAGCCGTCCAGGTGCAGCGTGACGCGCGACTCCATCGCGAAGCCGCGCCAGAACTCCGCGGAGAGCGCCGCTTCGAAGTCGCCAATGCGCGGCTGCTCCGGCGGCAGCGGTACGTCGAAGTGCAGGAACGGCCGTCCGGACACGTCCACCACCGCCCGCACCAGCGCCTCGTCCAGCGGCACGGTGGCGTCCGCGTAGCGCACGATGCCGCGCTTGTCGCCCAGCGCGTCCAGGAAGGCGCCGCCCAGCACGATGCCCACGTCCTCCACCGTGTGGTGCGCGTCCACGTGCAGGTCGCCCGTGCACTCCACCTCCAGGTCGAACAGGCCGTGGCGGGCCAGCGCCTCCAGCATGTGGTCGAAGAAGCCCACGCCGGTGCGCACGCGCGCCTCGCCCGTGCCGTCCAGGTCGATGCGGACGCGCACCTGCGTCTCGTTGGTCGCTCGCTCGCGCTGGCCGATGCGGCTCATCCGTCCGAATCCTCCGTCATGATGGCGCGCAGCGCGGCCAGGAACTCGCCCGTCTCCTCGGGCGTGCCCGCGTTCACGCGCAGGCAGCGGTCCAGCATGGGGTACTTCGACACGTCGCGCACCAGGATGCCGTGCTCGTCCAGCAGCCGCTGGAACACGTCCGTGTGCGCCAGCCGCGCGTGCTCCACGCGAAAGAGCACGAAGTTGGCCGCGCTGGGAAACACGCGCAGGCCGGGGATGGCCGCCATCTCCCCCACCAGCCGGTCGCGCTGCGCGCTGATGGCGCCGATGGCGGGCACCAGCTCGTCGCGGCAGCGCAGCACCTCCGCCGCGGCCACCTCGGTGAAGAAGTTGATGTTGTACGGCAGCTTGGCCTTGTGCACCTCCGCAGCCAGCGCCGGGTTCGCCAGCAGGTATCCCGCGCGCAGTCCCGCCATCGCCATCGCCTTGCTGAAGGTGCGCAGCACCACCAGGCGCGGGCGCTCGTCCAGCAGCGGGATGGCGTCGTATCCCCCGAACTCCACGTACGCCTGGTCCAGGAGCAGCAGCGCGTCCGTCTCGTCGTAGATGCGCTCCACCTCCGCGCGTGACAGGCCGCAGCCGGTGGGGTTGTTGGGCGAGCAGAGCACGATGGCCGCCGCGCCGGAGTCGTTCGCCGCGCGGATGATGGCGTCCGTGTCGAAGCAGAGCCCGTCCGTGAGCGGCACGGACACGACCGTCCCGCCGTTCACCTCCGTCATCAGGCGATAGAGGGTGAACGTCGGCTCGGGGATGACGATGGAGACGCCGGGGCCGGTGATGACGGCCAGGATGGCCTGGATCAGCTCGTTGGAGCCGTTGGCCACCAGGATTCCGTCCGCGGGCCAGCGAGTGGCCTCCGCGACCGCCTGGATGAAGTTGGAGGCGACGAACGGGGGATAGCGGTTCCACGGCCGCTCGGCGAGCGCGGCCTGGATGCATGCCTTGAGCGCGGGCGGGACGTCGTACGGGCTCTCGTTCTGGTTGAGCTTGATGCGCGGCTCGTACGGGCGCAGGGTGTACGCGCCCATCGTCCGCACCCGCGGCTTCACGAAGCGCAGCGCGGCCTCCGCGTCCTCGGCGATGCCCACCCCCTGCTCCGCTCTCCCGCGCTCGCTCACTGCCGCATCACTCCTGGATTGACTCGCTCTGCCCTGCTGACCGGCTGCGGATGGTAGGGATCCGTGGCGGGCACGCGGTCATCCGGCCGGCGGTTGAAACCGCGCCTCCAAACGCACGACGTCCGCCTGCGCGGACTGCGATGCCGGCTCCGCTGTACGGACCACGCCCCCGCGCCAGCCCCGTCGGCGAAGGCCGACATCACGTTTTCGTAGCCGCGAATTCATTCGCCGGGGGCCCACGCGCCGGGGCCTCCTCTCCTCCGCCCCGAACCTCGCCTGCGACGCCGTACCGCCCCAACGCGCTCCACGGCCCCCTCCGCCACCACGGGGGAAATTCGTCCGGGGGCGACGTTACCGCTCCACGTGGATGATCTGGTCGCGGCGGGTGCCGACGGACACGTACCAGATCGGCGTCTCCGTCAGCGCGGAGATGCGGTCCAGGTAGTCGCGCGCCCGCCGCGGCAGGTCGTCCCAGCGGCGCGCCTCCGCGGTCGAGGTCTGCCAGCCGGGCATCGTCTCGTACACGGGCTCCGCCGCCTCCAGCAGCCCCAGGTCGCCGGGAAAGTCGTCCAGCTCCTGCCCTTCCGCGCGGTAGCTGACCGCGATCTGCAGCTCGGGCAGCGTGTCGAGCACGTCCATCTTGGTCACCGCCAGGCCGGTCAGTCCGTTCACGCGCGCCGCGTATCGCACCACCACCGCGTCGAACCAGCCGCAGCGCCGCGGGCGGCCCGTGGTGGCGCCGAACTCGCCGCCCAGCTCGCGCACCTGCTCCTGCAGCGGCGACGGGAACTCCGTGGGCAGCGGGCCCTCGCCCACGCGGGTGGTGTAGGCCTTCACCACGCCCACCACGTCGTCCACCATCGTGGGGCCGATGCCGACGCCCAGCCCCGCACCGCCCGCCGTGGTGTTGGAAGAGGTCACGTACGGATACGTGCCGTGGTCCACGTCCAGCAGCGCGCCCTGCGCCCCCTCCAGCAGCACCCGCTGCCCTGCCTTCAGCGCGTCGTGGATCACGCGGCCCGTGTCCACCGACAGCGCCAGCAGCCGCTCGCGGATGGACGCGGCCTCGTCGATCAGCGCGTCCGCCTCCACGCGCTCGGGCGCGTCCAGCAGCGCCAGACGCTGGTTCACGCGCTCCGCCGCGCGGCGCAGCATCTCCGTCGCGCGGGTGAAGTCACGCAGGTCCGCCAGGCGGATACCCTGGCGCGCCACCTTGTCCTCGTACGCCGGCCCGATCCCCCGCCCCGTCGTGCCGATCTTGCCCACGCCGCGGCGCGCCTCCGCCGCGCGGTCCAGCAGCTTGTGGTACGAGAGCAGCAGGTGCGCGCGGCCGCTCACGCCCACGCGTCCCTCCGCGTCGATGCCGCGCGCGGTCAGCGCGTCCAGCTCCTCGAAGAACTGGAAGGGGTCGAACACCACGCCGTTGCCCAGCAGGCAGCGGCGGCGCGGGTGCAGGATGCCGGAGGGGATCTGGTGGAGGATGAACTCCTCCCGGCCCACGTGGACCGTGTGGCCGGCGTTGGCGCCGCCCTGGTAGCGGGCCACGATGTCCACGTCCTCCGCCAGCACGTCGACGATCTTGCCCTTGCCCTCGTCGCCCCACTGCGATCCGACGATCACCATGCACCGGCTGTCCTTCATCGCCCCCATCCGTCCGCTCCGGAAAGTTCCAGGCAACGCAAAGGCGCGGCCCCGCAAAGGTGGGACCGCGCCTGACGTATCCTGCGCCGAATCTAGGCCGCGCGCGTTGTCCGTGTCAACGGTGGCCGCTCTCTAGCGCTCCGAAGATTTTCTTGGTATTATGTCAAAAGGGACATATCATGCGGGGCATGAGTCCGCATGACAAACCGCTGGTCTGGCTGCGCGGCGAGGTGAAGACGCCGCCCTTCTCTCCCGCTGCCCGGACGGAAGCGGGGGTGCTGCTCCGCCGTGTGCAGGAGGGGGAGTCGCTGGGGCTTCCGCATTCCCGGCCGATGCCCGGCATCGGAGTGCGATGCCACGAGCTGCGCATCGTCGACGAATCGGCTGCCTGGCGGATCGTCTACCGCATCGACGCCGACGCGGTAGTCATCGCGGACGTGTTCCGGAAGACGACGAGCGAAACACCGCACCACGTGATCGCAGGCTGCAAGCAGCGGCTACGCCGGTACGATGAGTGGACGCGAGGAGGATAGATGGACGAGAAGAAGCGTAGGCGGCTGGAAGAGGGCGGGTGGACCGTCGGAACCGTTCAGGACTTCCTGGGCCTCTCCGATGAAGAAGCCGCCTATGTGGAGATGCGACTCAGCCTCAGCCGGACGCTCCGCGAGCAGCGCACGGCCGGGGGCCTGACCCAGACGGAGCTCGCCCGGAGAATTGGTTCGAGCCAATCACGCGTCGCAAAGATGGAAGCCGCCGATGCGACCGTGTCGCTGGACCTGCTCGTCCGCACCCTCCTCGCAGCAGGCGCCACCCGGCGCGACATCGCTGCCGCCATCGCGCAAACGAACTGACGCAGGGGCCGTTCCCCGCTACCGGATCGCCGACAGCAGGGCGATGGCTGCAATGGCCACGCCGATGCCGGCCTTGGCGGCGGTGGCCAGCAGGCGGCCGATGAAGGCACCCCACCCCACCCGGAGCGCCGGCCGCAGCTCGCGGTTGCCGATCAGCTCGAGGGTGGCCGCGCCGATGAAGGAGCCCACGAACGCCCCCACCACGCTGCCGATGACCGGCACCGGCACGCCCATGATGGCCCCCGCGATGCCGCCCAGGATGGCGCCCCACGCCGCGCGCCTGCCCCCGCCGTACTTCTGCGCGTAGCGCGCGCCCAGCCAGAACTCCACCAGCTCGCCCGCCAGCGCCAGCAGCACGCTGAACGCAATGGGCACCCATCCCACCGTGGTGAAGCCGGTGGCCCAGGCGTACCCGCCCAGCGCCAGCACCTGCAGCCAGGTGCCCGGCAGCCCGAACGGGATGGCCAGCAGCCCCGCGACCTGGCCCAGCACCAGCAGCGTGTACGCCATCGTCCCGCCTCAGAAGTAGGTGGAGCCCACCCCCGCCCCCGCGCCCGCCGAGCCGCGGGTGCTGAGGATGTTCATCTTCAGCTCGAAGTCGCCCGGGTTGGTGGCGGCGGCCTTGGCGATGGCGTAGTCCACGTCGCCGTTGGTCACCAGGTCCGCCAGGCACTGGTCGAACGTCTGCATGCCGTACGTGGTGCGCCCGTCCGCGATCAGCTCCGGGATCTCGTGCGTCTTGGTGGGGTCCGCGATGCAGTCGCGGATGGTCCCCGTCACCACCATCACCTCCGAGGCGAGCGCGCGGCCCTTGCCGTCCTTGCGCGGCAGCAGGCGTTGCGAGATGACGGCCTGGAGCTGCTCCGCCAGGCGCAGGCGCACCACCTTCTGCTCCTCGGGGGGGAAGGTGGCCACCAGGCGGGAGATGGTGGACGCCGCGTCGCGCGTGTGGACCGTCGAGATCACCAGGTGCCCGGTCTCCGCGGACTTGAGCGCGATGTCGATGGACTCGGTGTCGCGCATCTCGCCGATCAGGATCACGTCCGGGTCCTGCCGGAGCGCCGCCCGCAGCCCGCGGCGGAAGTCCTCGGTGTCCACCCCGATCTCGCGCTGGGTGATGGAGCAGTTGATGTCGCGGTGCAG
>DASTLD010000566.1:0-7418 GCA_035715345.1 Longimicrobium sp. | reverse complement strand
ACACCGGCGTGGTGCCCGCCATGGTGTGGGACGACGCCGAGCGCCTGGACCGCTGCTTCGGCCCCGACGACGTGGTGGGCGTGCGCGGGCGGGTGGGGTCGTACAACGAGAAGCTGCAGCTCACCGTCACCGTCATTCAGGCGCTGGAGGTGGCGGACGACGACCTGTCCCTGTTCCTGCCCGGCAGCCCGCGCGACCGCGGGGTGATGGGAAAGGAGCTGGACGCGCTGGTGGAGACGGTGGCGGACCTGCCGCTGCGCACGCTGCTGGTGCGCTGCGTGGGCCGCAAGACGCCGCTGGGGCAGAGCTTTCGCCTGCACCCCGCGGCCAAGAAGAACCACCACGCCTACCTGGGCGGGCTGATGGAGCACTCGCTCTCCGTGGCCCGCGCCTGCGACGGGCTGTGCGCGCACTACCGCGCGCAGGGGGCGGCGCTGGACCGCGACCTGCTGCTGGCGGGCGCGCTGCTGCACGACATCGGCAAGGTGCGCGAGCTGACGGCGCGGCGCAGCTTCCACTACACGGACGAGGGGCAGCTCCTGGGGCACATCCTGCTGGGGCTGCAGATCGTGACGCGCGAGGCGGAGTCCATCCCCGGGCTGGGGCCGGAGCGGCTGCTGCACCTGCAGCACCTCATCGCCAGCCACCAGGGGCGCCACGAGTGGGCCAGCCCCAAGGTGCCGCACACGCTGGAGGCGCTGATCCTGCACTACGCGGACGACCTGGACGCCAAGGTCAACCCGGGGATGCGGCTGCTGGAGGGCGTGGAGCCCGGCGGCTGGACCGGCTACGACCGCAGCCTGGACCGCGCGCTCTACCGCCCGCCCGAGTTCCCGGCGGACGGCCCGCTGCAGCCCGTGGAGCCCCGCGAGGTGGCCACCGCGCTGATCGACATGTTCCGCGGCTGACGTCCGTCGCCAGCACGCAAAGCGGCGCGGATCGCAGGGCGGGCGGGCGCCAAGCGGTGTCATCCTGAGGGAGGCGCCGCACGGTCCCGGCCCGCACAGCAATGCCCGGCGCCGACCGAAGGATCTTGCCCGCCCGCGCGCACGGCCCCACCGTACGCACGAGCCTCCTGAGGCACAGATCCGAATCCGTTCAGACTGGGGAAGATGAGCGAAAGCAACGCGGGGTCTCCCGTGCACGAGCTGATCCAGCAGCGCGAGCAGCTCACGGCGTGGCTGGCGCGCCTGGACGAGGTGGCGGCGCACGCGCCGGACCGCGTGGCCGGCCGCGTGCGCGGCGACTACGAGGAGCGCCTGCGCCGGGTCAACCAGGACCTGGGCGAGCACCGGGGCGAGATCGAGCGCGACCTGGAGCGCCTGCGCGGCGAGCTGGCCGAGGCGGAGCAGCGCCGCGCCCAGGCCGCCGACGCGCTCGAAGAGGTGCGCCTGCGCCACACCATCGGCGAGCTGGACGACAGGGCGTGGGACAAGGCGCGGCCGGAGCTGGAGCGCGACGTGTCCGCGGCGGACGAGGCGCTGGCGCACACGCGCGGCGAGACCGAGCGCCTGCACGCCCTGGCCACGGAGATCGCGGCCGGCGAACAGGCCGCCGCCCCGCCCGCGGCGGAGCCGGAGCCCGAGCCGCTTCCCGAGATCCCCGCCACGCCGCCCGCGGACGAGGTGCCCGCCGCGGTGGCCGACGAGCTGCCCCCGCCCGCGCTGCCCGACGAGATCGAGGCGGAGTGGGAGCCGGAGCTGCCGGAGATGGACGCCGAGGAGCTGGCGCCCGGGCCCGACGCCACGCTGGAGGCGCCCTCCCCGCCCGCGGAGCCCGCGCAGGACGTGGACGCGCGCCGCGAGGCGGAGCACGCCTCCGCGGACGAGTGGGACCCGTTCACCGGCGTCGCCGAGGGAACGGGGCTGGGGGATGCGGAAGAGGACCTGCCGTGGCTGGAGGGCATCGGCGACGGCAGCACGCCGTGGACGCCGCCCGCCTCCGCGGACGAGGACGATTCGGGGCTGGAGTTCCTGAAGGACATCGACGCCGCCATCCAGGAGCCCGCCGCGGAGCCGGACGCCGCCGAGCTGGCGCCGGACGACCTGGCGTTCCTGGAGGAGCTGGACCGCGCCATCGGCAGCTCTCCGGCGAAAGGCGGCGGCGCGGCCACCCCGCCGCCCCCGCCGCCGCAGCTCTCCCCCTCGCCGCCCGCGGCCGGCGCGGATGCCGGGGCGGGCAAGCCCAACCGCGCGGAGCCGCTGCTGTGCCGCGAGTGCGGCGCCATCAACGAGCCCCACGCCTGGTACTGCGAGATCTGCGGCTCCGAGCTGTAGTTCTCTGCGCCCTCCGCGGCTCCGCGTGAGGCCAGGACGCGAGAAGCCCCGCCGATCCCGAGGATCGGCGGGGCTTCTGTTCATCCGTGTGGTCGCGGCCGGCTCAGCCGAGCTTGGCGACCTTGGCGCTCAGGCGGCTCTTGGCGCGCGCGGCCTTGTTCGGATGGATGATGCGCTTGCGGGCGGCGCGGTCCAGCAGCGTGGCCGCCTCCTTGAACGCAGCGGACGCAACCTCGCTGGTCTCCGCCCCGCGCACCTTCTTGAGCGCGGTGCGCAGCTTGGAGCGGAACTGGCGGTTGCGCTCGGCGCGGACGGCGTTGGTCCGCATCCGCTTCTCGGCGGACTTTACGTTCGGCAAGGCTCTCCTCCAACGGAAAACGGTGCCGGCGCGGCACCGAGGGCGGTTTGCTTCCTACACAATCCCGGAAAAACGGAAGCCGAATGATACCCGCACATCCGCGAAGTGTCAACCCCCGCGCGGCCCATTCCGGCGATCGGCCTCGGGGCCACGCGTGCCCACGCTCTGTCATCCTGGGCCATGCGTTCTCATCGAGGGCAATGTGTTGTCATCCTGAGGGAGCGCCTCGCTGGAATCGCCGACTGCTCGGGTCCGTGGCGCGACCGAAGGATCTTCTCACCCTGCGCACGGGGCAGCCGCAGGCGCGGGGCCTTGCATGCGCCGTCCCGCACGCGCTCCCAGGCCCGGCGGCACGCGGGCAAGATCCTTCGGTCGGCGCCATGGTCCTGTGCCCCTCGGGTTCCGCGACGCGCCTCCCTCAGGATGACAATCGCAGGCGCAGAGACGGTACGCGACGCCGTAAAACGGCCGTTTTGACAAGCGCTGGGGCCGCGACTAGCTTGCGCGACCATGGATCAATTCAGCGAGCTCCTCCTTGCGCTGCCCGTGCTGCTGCTCTCCCTGTCGGCGCACGAGTTCGCGCACGCGTGGGTGGCGCTCAGGCAGGGCGACGACACCGCGTACATGCTGGGCCGGGTCACCATGAACCCGGCGGCGCACGTGGACCCCATCGGCACCCTGCTCTTCCCGGCCATCAGCATCCTGACCGGGGCGCCGCTGCTGGGCTGGGCCCGCCCGGTGCCCACCAACCCCCGCAAGTACCGCCACTACAAGCGCGGCGACATCCTGGTCTCCATCGCCGGCGTGTGCGCCAACGCGGTGCTGGCGCTCGTGTTCGCGGTGCTGTTCTGGATCGCCGTGCGCACGGTGGGGGCGGGCACGGACTGGCGAGCCAACCCCGTGGTGCAGCTCGCCTTCTTCGGCGTGGTCAGCAACGTGGGCCTGATCCTGTTCAACCTGCTGCCCATCCCGCCGCTGGACGGCTCGCACGTCTTCTATCACCTGCTGCCGCCCAGCATGGGCGCCTCGTACCGCCAGCTCAACCAGTACGGCTTCCTGCTGCTGTGGCTGCTGGTGCTGACCGGCGCGCTGAACTTCCTGGGGCCGGTCATCTTCCGCATCTCCATGACGCTCCTCTCTCCGGCCTTCCTGCGGTGACGGAGGCGGCCGCGGTCCGCGACCCGTACGAGGTGGACCTGGATCGCTTCCACGGCCCGCTGGACCTGCTGCTGCACCTGATCCGCAACCAGGACATCGACATCTTCGACATCCCCATCTCCCGCATCACCGAGCAGTTCCTGCGGGCGATCCGGGACGTGCAGCGGCTGGAGCTGGAGCGCGCGGGGGAGTTCCTGGAGATGGCGGCCACGCTGGTGCGCATCAAGGCGCAGATGCTGTTCCCCCGCCGCGACGGCGACGACGAGGCGGACGACCCGCGCGCGGACCTGGTGCGGCGGCTGCTGGAGTACGAGCACTTCCGCGAGGCGGCGCGGCTGCTGGACCGCGCGGAGCGCGAGCGCAGCCGCCTGTACGGGCGCGGCTTCGTGGAGGTGCGGCCGGCGCCGAAGCTGTCCGACGTCCCGCTGGAGACGAAGTGGGACGACGTCTGGCAGGCCGCGCTGGGCCTGGGGCAGCGGCTCTCCGTGCCGGAGACGGTGCACACGGTGCGCGGGCGGGAGATCCGCATCGAGGACAAGATCACGGAGATCCTGGCCGCGCTGGAGCGCATGAAGCGGGTGGAGTTCGCGCACCTGGTGCGGCCGTGGGGCACGCGCATCCACGCGGTGGCGTCGCTGCTGGCGTGCCTGGAGCTGGCCAAGCGCAGCGTGGTGCGCGTGCGCCAGGCCAGCCCGTTCGCCAGCCTGTGGATCTACCGCCGCGGCGGCGGCGAGCGCGAGGGCTGAGGTGCGCGCCAGCCGCGTGGTGGAGGCGCTGCTCTTCGCGAGCGAGAGTCCGCTGTCGCCGGCGGACCTGGCCCGCGCGGACGAGGACCTGGACGAGGAGCGGGTGGAGGCGGTCATCGCGGAGCTGCGCGCGGAGTACGAGCAGGAGTCGCGCGCGTTCACCATCTACGAGGTGGGCGGCGGCTACCAGCTCCTGACGCGGCCGGAGTTCGCGCCGGTGCTGGAGCGCTTCGACAGCGTGCCCACGGCGCAGCGCCTGAGCGGGCCGGCGCTGGAGACGCTGGCCATCATCGCCTACCGCCAGCCCGTCGGGCGCGCGGAGGTGGAGGAGATCCGCGGGGTGGGCACGGGCGGCGTGCTCAAGACCCTGCAGGAGCGCGGGCTCATCGAGGTGGTGGGGCGCAGCGAGGGCCTGGGCCGGCCCCTGCTGTACGGCACCACGCAGTTCTTCTTGCAGCACTTCGGCTTCCGCACGCTGGACGACCTGCCGCGCTCGGAGGAGCTGCCGGTGGTGCTGGCGCGGCGCGAGCCCATTGGAGAGACGGATGGCGCGGCAGCATAGTCCCCGGCCCGAGCGGCACCCCCACCACGGCGAGCCGGTGCGCCTGCAGGCCTTCCTGGCGCGCAGCGGCGTCTCGTCGCGGCGCGCGGCGGAGGAGCTGATCGCGGCCGGGCGCGTGTGGGTCAACGGCGAGACGGTGACGGCGCCGGGCACGCGCGTGGTGCCGGGGCACGACCGCGTGGAGGTGGACGGCGAGGAGGTGCACGTGGCGCCCGTCACCTGGCTGGCGCTGCACAAGCCCAAGGGATACGTCACCACGCGCGACGACCCGTACGGCCGCCTGACCGTCTACGAGCTCATCCCCGAGCGCTTCCACGGCCTGTTCCACGTGGGCCGGCTGGACCGCGACAGCGAGGGGCTGCTGCTGCTGACCAACGACGGCGAGACGGCCAACCGCCTGCTGCACCCCTCGCACGGCATCACCAAGGAGTACGAGGTGGACGCGCAGGGGCGGCTGACCAACGAGGACATCCACCAGCTCCAGGACGGCGTGGAGCTGGAGGACGGCATGGCCCGGGCGGAGTCCGTCAAGCTGCTGAGCCCGCTGGCCGGCGGCATGTTCCGCGCGCGCATGGTGCTGCGCGAGGGCAAGAAGCGCGAGGTGCGGCGGATGATGGAGGCCGTGGGCCACAAGGTCGTCCGCCTGGTGCGCAAGCGCTTCGGCCCCATCGAGCTGGCGGAGCTGCCGGAGGGCAAGTGGCGCGTGCTCAGCGAGGCGGAGCTGAAGTCCGCCTTCGAGCCGGGCCACAAGCAGAAGGCCTCGGGCGATGAGCACGCCGAGGACCGCCCCAAGCGCAAGACGCCGCCCGCCAAGCCGCACGGCAAGTACTCGCACGCCGCGGAGGGCGCCGCCGATCGCCCCAAGCCGCGTGCCGGGGCAGCCGGTGCCGGGGGTGATGTGGACCGCCCGAAGAAGCCGCACGGCAAGTACTCGCGCGCCGCGGGAGATGCCAGGCCGGGCGCGAAGCCGCGGCGGGGCGGGGGCGATGAGGATCGCCCCGCGCGCACCTTCCGCCCCTTCCGCGACGATGATGCGGGCGAGCGCCGCCCGTCACGCGGGGCGCGGCCACACCGCGAGGATGCCGGCGAGCGCCGCCCGCCGCGCGCCAAGCGCCCGTTCCGCGACGACGATGCGCATGAGCGGCGCCCGGCCCACGCCGCGCGCGGCCGCCCCGTCCGCGACGCCGAGGCCCGCGACGAGACGCCGCGCGCGCCGGGTCCGCGCGACAGGCACGGGGGACACGGACGGCCGGGGCCGCGCGGGCGCGGTCCGGCGCGTGGTCCCCGGCCGGGCATCAACGACCGCCCGTTCTTCCGCAAGGACGAAGAAAGTGGCGAACGCCGCCCGGCCCGCGGCCCCGGCGCTCGGCCCCCTCGCCGCGACCACGACGAGGACGATCGCGGACCTCGCCCCACGCGCGGCGCCGGCGGCCGTCCGCCCCGGCGCGACCACGACGAGGACGATCGCGGACCTCGCCCCACGCGCGGCGCCGGTGGCCGTCCCCCGCGCCGGGACCACGACGACGAGCCCCCGCGGCGCCCATCGCAGCGCCGCGACGAGGAGCGCGACGAGGACTTCCGCCCGCGCGGCGGCGGGCCGAAGCGCGGCGGGCCGGGCAAGGGCAAGCCCTTCGCCAAGCGCGAGGAGGGCGGCGCGCGCGAGCACGGCGAGGGGCACGGCCGCCGTCCGGGCCAGCGCCGGCACGAGGAGCACGCCTCCGCGGACCCGCGCCGCCGCGGCGACGCCCCACCCAGGCGCGGCGGCTTCACGCGCGGCCCGGCGTCCCGCGACGAGGGCGGGGAGCGTGAAGGCGGCGACCGCAAGCCGGGGTTCAGCCCGTGGGGCCGGCCCGGCAAGGGCGGCAAGCCGGGCGGCGGCGGGCCGCGCAAGCCGGGCGGGGGCCCGCACAAGCCGGGGAAGGGCGGGGGACGCAAGCCGGGCGGCGGCGGACCGCGCGGGCGGTAGCACGCACGCCTGACGAGCGTGCGCGCTGGACCATCGGGCGCGCGCCGGCCCCATCGCCCGATGGAAACGACATGAAGCGGCGCGATTCAACCGCAACTCATCACTTGCTTTAGGCGACGGTCTCTCGGATGGACATACAGGGTTCCCGGGTCATGCTGCTGGGCGGTTCCGGGCTGGTGGGGATGGCGATCGCGCGCGAGGTGCTGCCGCAGCGCCCCGCGCAGGTGGTCATCGGCGCGCTGAGCGAACTCGAGGCCATGGAGGGCATCGACGCGCTGCGCCCCATCGCCGGCGGCACGGAGCTGGTGCCGGAGTGGGGCAACCTGTTCGGCCCCGCGAAGCTCAAGCACGC
>DASTLD010000565.1:0-3156 GCA_035715345.1 Longimicrobium sp. | reverse complement strand
CGAGGAACGAGCGGGGAGGGGGCCTCCTTGGTTGAGCGGCACTCCCCCATCCCACACCAACCCCAGCCCTCGGCCGTACTTCGTACTCCGTACTCCGTACTTATTCCGTCCGGAGCAGGTGGCGGCGCGAGGGCCGCCCGGCGAATGAATTCGCGGCTAGGAAAACGTGATGTCCGCCTGCGCGGACGGGTTCCGTGTGCGGGAGAATTCCGCGCTCGGGGCCAGCGTCACGTGGCAGGTTGCCCCGCGCGCAGACACAACTCCCCTCCCCCGAAGTTGGGGGAGGGGAAGCGAGGAACGAGCGGGGAGGGGGCCTCCTTGGTTGAGCGGCACTCCCACATCCCACACCAACCCTATCCTGCCGCCGTACTCCGTACCTCGTACTCCGTACTTTTATTCCGTCCGCAGCGCGACGACCGGGTCCACGCGGGTGGCGCGGCGGGCGGGGACGTAGCCGGCGATGAGCGTAACCGCCGCGAGCACGAGCGCGACCGCGGTGTACATCACCGGGTCCAGCGAGTCCACCCCGTAGAACTGCCGCTGCAGCTCCCGCGCGAGCGTCAGCGCCCCCACCAGGCCCGCGCCCGCGCCGTAGAGGCTGATGCGGAAGCCCTCGCCCAACACCTGGCGCAGCACGTCGCGCGGGGCGGCGCCCAGGGCCATGCGCGTGCCGATCTCCCGCGTCCGCCGCGCCACGCCGTAGCTCATCACCGAGTACAGTCCCCCCGCGCAGACGGCGGTCGCGCCGGCCGCCACCACCGCCAGCAGCAGCCCGAACCAGCGCAGCGGCGCCCGGTTGCGGCGCAGCAGCTCCGCCATCGTCATCACCTCCAGCGCCCGCGCGCCGGGGAGCGCCGCGGCCACCGCCTGGCGCACGGCGGCCACGGTCCGCCCCGGATCGCCGGTGGTGCGCACCGCGAAGCCCGGCGTGCGCGGCGGGTGCAGCGCGGACGGCACGTACAGCATCCCCACGGGCGCCACCTCCTGCCCCAGCCCCCGCGCCCGCACCTCGTCCGCGACCCCCACCACGGTGTACGGCTCCGCCAGCCAGCCCTGGAGCAGCACCTTCTGGCCGATGGGCTGCCGCGTGGCCATGTGGCCCGCGAGCGCGCGGCTCAGCACCACCTCGCGCGCGCCCGCGCGTGGCTCGCGGCCCTCGCGCAGGCGAATGCCCAGCGCGGCGAAGTAGCCAGGGCTGGCGCTCACGTGCAGGCCGTTGGCCGCGACGATGGGCATGCGCACGTTGGCGCGGTAGCAGTCGCCGCACAGCATCTGCACCACGTCCCGGTCGCCCAGGCCCAGCCAGGCGTGCGGCGTGGCGGCCGCGGCGGCGCGCACCCCCTCGATGTGGCGCAGCCGTTCGAGCATCTCCTCCTGTACGGCCGCCCGGCGCCGCTCCTCCAGCCGGCCCAGGTCCACGCGGAAGGTCAGCGTGTCGCGCGGGTCGAACCCCAGCCGCGCCGTGTCGCCGCCGGGCGACGAGGCGCGCACCAGCAGCACGGCGCCCGCCAGCAGCGTGGCGCTGGCGCCGAACTGCAGCACCACCAGCGCCCTGCGCAGCAGCCCCTCCGTGGGCCCCGCCGTCGCGCGCAGGCCGGTGGTGAGCGCCCCGTGCAGGCTGCGCCGCGCGGCCCCGGCGGCCGGCGCCAGCGCGCCCAGCAGCAGCACCGCGGCCAGTCCCGCCGCCACCGCCAGCAGCACGGGCACGGGATGGCCGGCGGCCCAGGCCGCCGCGCCCGGCCAGCGCGCGGAGAGCAGCGCGTGCGCGGGCAGCCCCACCGCGAGACCCGCCGCCGTGCCCGCCAGCGCCAGCACCGCGCCCTCCGCCAGCGTCTGCCGGGCGATGCGCATGGGCGTGGCGCCCACCACCGCGCGCACCGCCACCTCCTGCCGCCGCGTCGTGGCCCGCGAGAGCAGCAGCATGAGCAGGTTGATGGCCGTGCCCGCCGCCAGCAGCACCGCCAGCGCGGCCGCCACGGAGAACAGCGCGTCCACCGTCTCCGCCTGGAGCTGCGGCACGGTCCGCAGCTCCGCCGTCCACCCCCCGCCCGGCGCGCGGTCGAGCTGCGGCGCCGCGTCCACCGCCGCCGGCGACGCGTTGCGCGCCCGCACCAGCGCCAGCACCGGCCCGCTCAGCGCCACGCCCGCCGCCAGCGTCGCGACCACCGACGCGGCGAAGCCGGGCGCGCGCCGCAGCGTCCGCAGGGCCCTGCCGGTGGGGAAGCGAAGCGTCATGGGGGATCTCCACGCGCGTGGAAGTGCTGTCGTGCAGATTGGCGCGCGGCGCCGCGCCGGGCAAGCGGAACCCGCGGTGTATCAGGCAGTGCGGCCGCCCCGGACCATGCTCCGGGGCGGCCGCACTCGCCACTAGGCACTAGGCACTAGGCACTAGGCACTAGGCACCAGGCACCAGGCACCAGGCACCAGGCACCAGGCACCAGGCACCAGGCACCAGGCACCAGGTTGTTCAGACGCAGCACTTCGGCGCGAGGGTCCTCATGTCCTCGCAGGTGGTCTCCGTGTCCGGCGGGTTGCCGCAGGTGAAGCCCACGGTGCCCTGCTCGCCGTACGCGTGGCCCGCCGTCTCCGCCGGGTCCGGCGCGGTGGGGAAGCTGTCGACGCGCAGCTCCTCGGGCTTCAGGACGATCCTGGCCATGGCCGTGCCTCCTGCTGGGGTGGACCGGTTTTCCTGCTCGTCCTGCACGATACCGTCGCCGAACGGGCCGATCAACGGGTGCGGCGGAAAGCGGCCGCGGGGCTCGAGGAAAGTGCCCGGCGGGGGTTGACGCTGGCAGGAGTGGGGGATATCTTCCGCGTCTTGCCCTCCGACCGATACGCGTGCGTGCGGCGCGGAAGGAACAGAGCTACAGCGCGCGAGCTCCGCCCCACCGGGCGGCGGGGTCTCGCGGTTCGGCGTTCGGGCCACGGGCCCGCAACGGGCAGCGGGGCCGGCCCCCGCCCGACATCAACCATCCGGACGGACCGACAGAACGGAACATGGCCAAGGCTAAGTTCGAGCGCAACAAGCCGCACGTGAACGTGGGCACCATCGGGCACGTGGACCACGGCAAGACCACGCTGACGGCCGCGATCACGCGGATCCAGGCGGCCAAGGGTCTGGCCGACTTCATGTCGTTCGACAACATCGACAAGGCT
>DASTLD010000564.1:0-8500 GCA_035715345.1 Longimicrobium sp. | reverse complement strand
GCCGCATCTACAACGGGTACATCCCCCAGCGCGCCCTCAACCATCGCACGCCCATGCAGGCGATGGCCGACTACTACAGGTCGAACCCGGAGTGCTTCCGCGACCCGCCCGCTAATCTCCCGGGTCCTGACATCTACGGGGGTTGCCCTGCCACGGCAGGTGGCAACCCGCGCCCGCGTACTCCCTCTCCCACGCGGTTTGTGGGAGAGGGACAGCGTGCCCCGGCGGACGCGACGACAGTCGCGCGCCGCCGGGGCACGCAGGGTGAGGGCCCGCAGTCGAACGTTCGTTGCGTTGACGCCCGCACCGCCCACGCGTACGGTGTCCACACACCCTCGACCTCATCTCCCGATGTCCCAGCCCGACCCCGAACGCACCGTCACGCTCCGCCACCACCGTCCCGGCGACATGGGGTGGGTGGTGTACCGGCACGGGGTGCTCTACTGGCAGGAGTACGGCTGGGACGAGCGGTTCGAGGCGCTGGTGGCGCGCGTGGTGGCGGACTTCATCGACCACTACGATCCCGCGCGGGAGCGCTGCTGGATCGCGGAGGTGGACGGGCAGCCCGCCGGGTCCGTGTTCGTGGTGCGCAAGACCGACGAGGTGGCCAAGCTGCGGCTGCTGCTGGTGGAGCCCTCCGCGCGCGGGCTCGGCCTGGGCCGGCGGCTGGTGGACGAGGTGATCGCCTTCGCGCGGCAGGCGGGGTACCGCGCCATCACGCTGTGGACCAACGACGTCCTGCACTCCGCCCGGCGCATCTACGAGGCCGCCGGCTTCCGCCTGGTCCACCAGGAGCCCCACCACCTCTTCGGCGAGGGCATGGTCGGCCAGACCTGGGACCTGGACCTGTAACGATCTCCTGGCGCGGCACGGCATGGGATCGTGCCGGTTGGCACACGCTGTCTCAACCGCCGGAGGCCCCCTCCCCAAACCCCTCCCCCAACTTCGGGGGAGGGGCTTTTGTCTGCGCGGGCCGCAACCTGCCGCGGCGGCACCGTCCCCGTTGAGACGCCCCGGCGGGGCGTCTCTACCATGGACCTGTGCGATCGCCGCCTCGCGAACAGGTCTCTCCCGTTCAGTCCGCGCAGGCGGACTTCGTGCTTCTGGAGGCGCGGTTTCAACCGCCGGCCCGGTCTCGGCGCGGCTCGATGGGGTTCGCCTTTCTCGGATGATTGACGACCCGGCGCGCGCGGCCTACCTTCGCGGTCCAACCCATCACCCGAACGAAGCAGACGGCGCACGTTGCTGCTCGGAGCCCACGTATCCACGGCCGGCGGATGCCGGCACGCGCCCGCGCGCGGCGCGGACATCGGCGCCACGGCCATCCAGGTCTTCACCAAGCAGCCCAGCCGCTGGGCCGAGCCCGTCATCACCGACGACGAGGCGCAGGCCTACCGCGCCGGCATCGGCGAGCACGGCATCGGCTACGCGGTGGCGCACGACTCGTATCTCATCAACCTGGCCACCACCGACCCCGTCCTGCGCGACCGCTCGTACGCCTGCTTCGTGGGCGAGCTGCAGCGGTCGGCGGCGCTGGGGCTGGACGCCATCGTCACCCACCCCGGCAACGCGACGGACGGCGACCTGCCGCGCGGCCTGGCGCAGAACGCGGAGCTGATCGAGCGCGCGCTGGACGAGGCGGGCGGGAGCGTGATGGTGCTGATCGAGACCACCGCCGGCTCCGGCAAGGTGATCGGGTCGCGCTTCGAGGAGTTGGCGGAGATGATGGAGCGCGTGTCGCCGCAGTACCGCGACCGCGTGGGCATCTGCCTGGACACCTGCCACGTGTACGCCGCCGGCTACGACCTGCGCGCCGACTACGACGGGGTCGTGCAGCGCCTGGACGGCACCGTCGGCCTCGACCGCCTGCGCCTGTTCCACCTGAACGACTCGGCCACGCCCTTCGCCAGCAGGCGAGACCGGCACGCGCACATCGGCGAGGGCTCGCTGGGCGACGAGCCGTTCCGCCGGCTGATGAACGACCCGCGCTTCGCCGCCGTGCCGAAGGTGCTGGAGACGCCCAAGGAGCACCCGGACGACCCCAAGGACCTGGTGACCCTGGACCGCATCAACCTGGCCCGCCTGCGCTCCTACGTGGCGGGCGGAACTCCAATGGCGGCAACAGGGTAAGCCCGCCCGCGATGCACACGACCCCCTTCCGCCCGACGGCGCGGCGCCTGGCGCTGCTCACGGCGGCGCTGCTGCACCTGCTGGGTGCCTCGGTGCTGCCGGCGCTGCACGCGTGGAAGGTGGGCGCGGGCGCGTTCCCGGCGGCCGTGGCGGTCGCGGAGCGCGAGCCGGGGCAGCCCGGCGCGCCCGCGCACGACGAGCTGCACTGCGCCCTGTGCCACGCGCACGGCACCGTCGCGCTGCCGGCGCCGGGGGCGGAGCTGCCGGGCACCGCCCTGGCGGCCGAGCACCCGGTCCGCGACGCGGAGCACCTGACCCCGCACCGCCCCGCCTCTCCCGCCCGCGCCCGCGGGCCCCCGCTGCACTCCTGATCCGCATTCCGCCCCGCCGCCGTGGCGCGGGCCGAGACACGCATCGCGATCCACCGCCCCGGAAACCGTTTTCCGGAGCGGCGGGGTCGCTGGACAGGAGATTCCGGACATGACCCATCGCACCCTGCGGCGCGCGCTGGCCGCCCTTGCCGCCCTCGCGGCGGTTGCCCCCGCGGCGCACGCCGCCACCCCGCGCGACAGCGTTCCCACGCCCTCCATCCTGGGCGTGGTGCGCGACACGGCGGGCACCCCGCTGCCCAACGCGCGCATCGTCATCAACGAGATCAACCGCTCCATCCTGACCGGGACGGACGGCACCTTCACCATCCGCGCGCTGCGGCCGGGCACCTATCACCTGGACGCCACGCTGCTGGGCTACGCGCCCGCCCACGCGGTGGTCACGCTGCCCGTGGAGGGGCCGGACGTGCGCGTGGCCATCACCATGCGCACCACGGTGCTGTCGCTGGAGGGCATCAACGTCACCGCCTCGCCGGGCAGCGCGGACCCGCTCAACATCACGCAGTCCACGGTGGAGCTGTCCGGCAAGGCGCTCGAGCGCAACGTGGGCACCAGCGTGGCGCAGACGCTGGCGGAGCAGCCGGGCATGTCCGTGCGCTACGGCGGCCCCGCGGCGTCCACGCCGGTCATCCGCGGCCTGTCCGGCGAGCGGGTGCTGGTGCTGGAGAACGGCCAGCGCACGGCGGACCTCTCCGCCACGTCGGCGGACCACGCGCTGTCCGTCGATCCGCTCGCCGCGACGCGCGTGGAGGTGGTGCGCGGGCCGGCGTCGCTGATGTACGGCAACAACGCGCTGGGCGGCGTGGTGAACGTCATCTCCCACGACATCCCCACGACGATCCCCGGCGGAACCGAGGGCTACATCGCCACGCAGCTCGAGTCCGTCAACCCGGGCGGCGCGGTCACGGGCGAGCTGATGCTGCCCGTGGGCGACTTCCTGGCGGTGGCGGCGCGCGCGGGCGGCCGCATCGTGGGCGACACGCGCACCGGCGGCGGCGGGCGGCTGGCCAACACGGAGTACGACAACCAGTACGCGGTGCTGGGCGGCGGGTACGTGACGGAGCGGCTGCAGGCGGGCGCCTCCGTGGGCGGCTACCTGTTCCAGTACGGGCTGCCCTCGCTGCCGGAGGCGGAGGAGGGGGGCATCAGCATCGACGGGCGGCGCATCGACGCCAGCATGCGCGCGGACCTGGCGCTGGGCGGCAGCGGCTTCACCAACCTGCGCGTGGACGGCAGCTCCCAGCTCTACGGGCACGACGAGATCGAGGGGAACGGCGAGGTGGGCACGCGCTTCCGCCTGGACACGCACTCGGCCAACGTGATGGCCAAGACGGCGTTCGGGCGCTTCGACGGCGCGGTGGGCGTGTCCGGGCTGCTGCGCGACTACTCGCCGGAGGGCGAGGAGGCGCTGACGCCGGGCGCGAAGAACTCCAGCGTCGGCGCGTTCGTCTACCAGGAGGTGCCGCTCTCCGGCGCGGAGCACGCGCCGTCGCTGCAGGTGGGCGCGCGCTACGACCTGTACCGCGTGGCGCCGGAGGAGAGCGGCGACGAGCGCTTCGCGGAGGCGCGCACGCGCGACTTCAACAGCTTCTCCGGCTCCGTGGGTCTGAACGTGCCGCTGTCGCCGGAGCTCTCCGCCAGCGTGAGCGTGGCCCGCTCCTTCCGCGCGCCCACGGTGGAGGAGCTGTTCTCCAACTCCTTCCACCACGCCGCCGGCACCTACGACGTGGGCGACCCGGAGCTGGAGCTGGAGACCAACCTGGGCGGCGAGGCGGTGCTGCGGGCGCAGTCGGAGCGGATCAACGCGCAGTTCTCCGCCTTCTGGAACCGCATCGACAACTACATCACCGCCGACGTGGTTGGCGACACGCTCGTCTTCCACGAGGAGGAGGGGCACTTCGACGAGGTGCCGCTGAACCACTTCCGCCAGGCGGACGCGGAGCTGCGCGGCGTGGAGGGGCAGGTGGAGGCCGTCATCGCGCGCCACATCGTGCTGGGGGCGATGGGCGACATGGTGCGCGGCGACTTCGTGGGCGGCGGCCCGCTGCCGTTCATGCCCGCGGCGCGCGTGGGCGCCAGCGCGCGCTGGGACGACGGCCGGTTCTCGCTGGGCGTGGAGGCGCGGCACGCCTTTGCGCAGGACCGCGCGGTGCCGGAGGACTTCGCCACGGAGGCGTACACGCTGGTGGACCTGAGCGCCGGCCTGAGCCGCGTGGGCCACGGCCACGTGCACACCCTGACCCTGCGCGTGGACAACCTGCTGGACGAGCTGTACCGCGAGCCCACCAGCCGCCTGCGGGTGCCCTCGCCGGGCCGGAACCTGGCCCTGGTGTATCGCGTGATCTTCTGAATCGAGTAGGAGTGAAGGAAATGATGGGACGCAGGTTTCTGGGGGCCGCCGCGCTGCTTCTGCTGGCGGCGGCCGCGTGCGGCGACCCCAACGCCGGCAACGAGCCGGCGGTGGCGGGGGTGACGGTGGAGAGCCCCGCGGGGGGCCAGTACGCGTCGACCGGGCTGATCTCCGGCCGCGTGCAGGGCTCCGTGGCGGTCAAGGTGGGAGAGGAGAAGGAGCTGGTGATGGTCCTGTTCTACGGGGACGGGAGCCCGGTGCGGATCTCGGGGGACCGTTCCGTGCGCGTCACCGTCGCCAACCCCGCGCTCGCCGCGTGGACGGTCACGGGCCCCACGACGGGCACGCTGCGCGGCACCGCCACCGGCTCCACCAGCCTGACGGTCGAGCTGGTCCGGTCGGGGAAGGCCGTCTGGACGTCCCCGCCCATCCCGGTGACCGTCCAGCCGGAACTCTGAGGCGAGCGCGGCGGGGCGGGAATCTTGCCGCGAGGAAGTGCGAGAGCGCGAAAGCGCGAGAGGAACTGCACCGGGAGTGTGAGATGACGATGAAGATCTTTCGCCGCGTGATGCCGGCCGCCGCGCTGCTGTTCTTCGCGGCGGCGTGCTCGGACATCACCGGCGACGCGGGGGCCCGGGTGGCCGGCCTGACCATCGAGGACGGCTCCGGCAACGTGGTGGCGTCGGTGTCGGGCAGCTCGGTGAGCGGGAGCGTGACCGTGGCCAGCGGCAGCGAGCGCGACCTGTACGTCGTGCTGCGCGACGCCAACGGGGCGGAGGTGAACCCGGGGATCGCGAGCCTGATCCGCGTGACCGTCACCAACACGCAGGTGGCCGGCTGGAGCGACCTGGGCGGCGGCGCCGGCACCCTGGAGGGCCGCGCCGACGGCACCACCACCCTGCGCGTGGACCTGCTGAGCGCGGGAGTGGCGTCGTACACCTCGCCCGCCATCACAGTGACAGTGACCTGACGGCGCGGAGTCAGGCGAACGGAAACGGGTCCCCGGCTTCTCCAGCCGGGGACCCGTTTCTCTTTCCGTCCGCCGCTCCTTGCTGCCGCGTGCGATCAGGTCATTCGTTCCTTTCGCACTTTCGCACTCACGCACTCACGCACTCAGTGCCCGTGCGCCGGGCACCCGCAGCTATGGCACGCGGCGCGGTGGCGCAGGCGCGCGTTCCACACCATGCCGCCGGCCAGCAGCAGCGCGCCGCCCACGTCCAGCGTGATCTCCCACGCCGCCGCCGGCTCCGTGCCGCGCGCGATGGCCCACAGGCCCGCGCCGAGCAGCATGGGCAGCAGCACCTCCCATCGGCCGTGCGCGCGGAGGCCGAGCGGCGCGATGACGGCCGCCAGCAGCACCGCCGTCGCCTGGACGGCCAGCTCCGCGCCGGTCGAGAGCGCCAGGGCGGGGGAGAAGAGGACGAGCAGCGGCGTGGCCACGCAGTGCACCGCGCAGAGCAGCGGCACGCTGGCCGCCCACGTCAGCCGGAGAGGGACCTGGCCCTCGGAAGCGTTCGACATCGGTAGATTTCCCGACGAGTCCTGGCGTCAAACGAAGCTCATCCGGAGGATAACCACGAACCGCTCCAGATGCAAGAGGTTTGCAACTGGGGATCAGGAGGCCCCGCGGCAGTCGGCGCAGACGCCGTGGAAGGTCAGGCGGTGGTGGTCCACGGAGAAGCCGAAGTCGCGCTCGATGCGGTCCAGCACGGCGCGGTCGAGGCCACATACGGCGACGGTGCGGATGGCGCCGCAGCGGTCGCAGTGCAGGTGGTGGCTGTGGCGGTCGGAGGGCACCAGCTCGAACAGCTCCGCCCCGGCGCCGGCCACCACGGTGCGCGCCACCCCCAGGTCCACCAGCCAGCGCAGGGTGCGGTAGACGGTGACCAGGTCGGTGTCTTCCGCCCCCAGCGACTGGTGCAGGTCGCGGGCGCTGACGGGCGCGCCGGCGGCGGCCATCGCCTCGACGACGCGGCGCCGCGGGCCGGTGACCCGGTGCCCGCCGCGGGCAATCAGTTGCAGGATCTCGTCAGCCACGTCTCTCCCCTCCGGGCCACTGGCGCGTGCGCCCGCCACGCGCCAAGTTAGCCGTGATCCGGAAAAACCGCACGCCGCCCCCGCGGAAGGCGCGCGCCGGAATGCTTGACGCGACCAGATGTTCCCCGTAGCTTCTGGGCCGTCGGTGGCAGCGGGAAGCTCCATTTTTGAGCCAACAGTTTTGAAGCCGGGGCCGACTTTTGCGGCTGACGCCACGCCCTCGCGGGGGAAGGCGGAAGGCCGCGGAGAAGCCACCCAACATGTTCCGACATGGCTTCAAAAATCCTTCCCGCTGCCCCCAACCCAGGCCGGCCCCGCGAGAGCGGGGCCGGCCTTTTCTGGCATCTCGCCGTCCGGGAGGACATCTTGCCCACGGTACGCGTGACGCGCCGCGTGCACTTCAGCGCGGCGCACCGGCTGGACAACCCGGCGTTCACCCCCGAGGAGAACCGCCGCGTCTTCGGCCCGTGCAACAGCCCCAACTGGCACGGGCACAACTACGAGCTGGAGGTCACCGTCGAGGGCCAGCCGGACCCGATGACCGGGTACGTGGCGGACCTGGGCAAGGTGCGCGACGTGGCGGAGTCCGTGATCGGCGATCTGGACCACCGCAACCTGAACCTGGACGTGCCCTGGCTGGAGGGGGTCATCCCCTCCACGGAGAACCTGGTGGTGGCCATCTGGCAGCGCCTGGCGCCGCGCATCGAGAGCGGCCGGCTGGTGCGCCTGGTGCTGTGGGAGACGCCGCGCAATTCCGCGGAATACTGGGGAGAGTAGATGACGGACCTGCTGCATCCGCCCGCGGACGGCCGCGCGCGCAACGGCGTGCCGCCGGAGGAGTTCGAGGGCCTCGTGCGCCGCATGCTCATCGGCGTGGGCGAGGACCCGGACCGCGACGGGCTGCGCCGCACGCCGGAGCGCGTGGAGAAGAGCCTGCGCTGGCTGACGCGGGGCTACGAGCTGTCCGTGACGGACGTGGTGGGCGGGGCCATCTTCGACGAGGACCACCACAACATGGTCATCGTCAAGGACATCGAGATGTACTCGCTGTGCGAGCACCACCTGCTGCCGTTCTTCGGCAAGGTGCACGTGGCGTACATCCCGAACGGAAAGATCGTCGGCCTCTCCAAGCTGCCGCGGGTGGTGGAGGTGTTCGCGCGGCGGCTGCAGGTGCAGGAGCGGCTGACGGAGCAGGTGGCGCAGGCGCTGATGGAGGTGCTGCGCCCGCAGGGGGTGGGGGTGGTGATCGAGGCGGCGCACCTGTGCATGATGATGCGCGGGGTGGAGAAGCAGAACTCCAAGACGGTGACCAGCGCCATGAAGGGCGTGTTCCTGGAGGACCTGCGCACCCGCGAGGAGTTCCTGCGCCTGCTGCGGGTCAACAACGTGCTGGGGTAGCCCGTACTCCCCCTCCAGCCCCCTCCCCCGCGGAGCGGGAGAGGGGGCCAGGCTGGCGAGCGGGGAGGCGGTCTGCGCGGGGAGGCCCCACCCCCCGGCCCCCTCCCCCCGCGCCGCATTGAGCCGGGCGCGCGACGCGGGTGTCGGTGCGCGCGGCGCGTGGAGAGGGGGAGAACTTCCCGGCGCGCGGCGGGCC
>DASTLD010000563.1:0-12387 GCA_035715345.1 Longimicrobium sp. | reverse complement strand
GGGGGAATCTCCCGCTATCCTTTTCGGGCACACTTTCTGAGCCACCGTAGGAGCAACCTCGTGTCGATCCTGTCGGCCGTTTCGCTCTGTTGCTGTCGATGCCCGTCCCTCTTCCCGTGTTGCGGGGAGCGGGTCCGGAGGCCATTGCGCCGGCAGCCACGACCGTAACGTCGCCGCAGCCCGCTGCACCAGCCCCGGCCCGCCCGCGTGCGGACCGGGGCTTTCTCCTGCCCCGAATCCACCCGGCCCCAGCCGTACACGCGCACTCCGCACACTTTATCCGACGATGATTGCCCGCGACGCGGGCCGCAGACGGGCCGGCGCCACGCCGGCGGAAGCACGACCGGGAGACGCCGGCGGGACCGAGCCCGCCGCTCCCGGCGCGGGAAACACCGAAGCCGTGAGGAGCACCGCATGACCTACGTGATCGCGGAGCCGTGCATCGGGACCAAGGACGCCAGCTGCGTCGACGTCTGCCCGGTGGACTGCATCTACGAGGCGGACGACCAGTACTACATCAACCCCGACGAGTGCATCGACTGCGGGGCCTGCGAGCCGGAGTGCCCGGTGCAGGCCATCTTCCCCGACGCGGACGTCCCCGCGGAGTGGACCAGCTACATCGAGCGCAACCGCGCCCTCTCCACGGAGCAGACCGCATGACCGCCGTCCTGGACACACCCCTCAACCTGTACTGGCACGCCGGCGAGGTGACCCGCGCCGACCGCGAGCGCGCGGCCGGCCACCGCGGCGCCACGCTCTGGTTCACCGGCCTTTCCGGCAGCGGCAAGAGCACGCTGGCCCGCGCGGTGGAGAACGAGCTGTTCCTGCGCGGCGTGCGCGTCTACGTGCTGGACGGCGACAACGTGCGCCTGGGCCTGAACAAGGACCTGGGCTTCGGGCCGAAGGACCGCACGGAGAACATCCGCCGCATCGGCGAGGTGGCCAAGCTGTTCACGGACTTCGGCGCCGTCGCCATCACCGCCTTCATCAGCCCCTACCGCGAGGACCGCGACGCCGCCCGCGCCCTGATGGCCGACGGCGACTTCGTGGAGGTGTTCGTCTACGCGGACCTGGACACCTGCGAGGCGCGCGACCCCAAGGGGCTGTACGCCCGCGCCCGCCGCGGCGAGATCCCCGAGTTCACCGGCATCTCGGCGCCCTACGAGCCGCCGCTGGAGCCGGAGCTGGTGGTCAACACCGCGCGCCACGACCTGCGCACCTGCACGGAGCAGGTCATCGCCTACCTGGAGGAGAACGGGTACCTGGCCGCTCCCGCCGGCGGCGAGGGGGAGGCCTGAGATGCCCATTGCACCCTACGGCGGCACCCTGGTGGACCGGCGCCTGGCGGGCCAGGGCGCGGCCGACGCGCGCCGCCGCGCCGCCGGGCTTCCCCAGGTGCGCCTGAGCAGCCACGCGCTCAGCGACCTGTACCTGATCGCGGTGGGGGGATTCAGCCCCCTCACCGGCTTCATGGGCAGCGCCGACTACCGGGCGGTGCTGGAGCGGATGACGCTGGCGGACGGCCTGCCCTGGAGCGTCCCCGTCACCCTCCCGGTCACCCGCGACGAGGCCGCGGGCTTCGCGGTGGGCGGCGAGATCGCCCTCGTGGCGCCGGACGGCCAGCCCGCGGCCATCCTGCACGTGCGCGAGGTGTTCGGCTGGGACCGCGACGCGGAGGCGGCGGCGGTCTACGGCACCACGGACCGCGCCCACCCCGGCGTGGCCAAGCTGGACGCCATGGGCGACCTGCTGGTCGCGGGACCGGTGGACTACGTCTACACGGGCGACGTGAGCGGATTCCCCGAGCACAACCTGACGCCGGCCCAGACCCGCGCGGAGTTCCGCCGCCGCGGGTGGAAGACGGTGGTGGCCTTCCAGACGCGCAACCCGGTGCACCGGGCGCACGAGTACCTGCAGAAGTGCGCGCTGGAGAGCGTGGACGGCCTGCTGCTGCACCCGCTGGTGGGCGACACCAAGAGCGACGACATCCCCGCGGACGTGCGGATGGAGTGCTACCGCGTGCTGCTGGAGGGCTACTACCCGGCGTCGCGCGTCGTCCTGTCCGTCCTCCCCGCCGCCATGCGCTACGCCGGCCCGCGCGAGGCCATCTTCCACGCCATCATGCGCCGCAACTACGGCTGCACGCACTTCATCGTGGGCCGCGACCACGCGGGGGTGGGCAGCTACTACGGCACCTACGAGGCGCAGGAGATCTTCGAGCGGGTGGACCTGGACCGCCTGGGCATCGTGCCCATGAAGTTCGAGCACGCCTTCTACTGCCGCGCCTGCGGGGCCATGGGGTCCACCAAGACCTGCCCGCACGGCGCCGAGCACCACGTGCACCTCTCCGGCACCAAGGTGCGGGAGATCCTCGCGAGCGGCGAGCGCCCGCCGGCCGAGTTCAGCCGCCCCGAGGTGGCCGACGTGCTGGTGCGCGCCTACGCCGCGCAGCCCGCCTGAACCGCCCCACCAGCAGAGACGAAGGGACGACCCACATGAGCACCGTGATCGACGAAGCGGCCCTGAGCGAGGTGGAGCGCGTCAAGCTCGAGAGCCACGGCCTGCGCGGCACGCTGGCCGAGGAGCTGGAGAGCGAGACGACGCACCTGTCGGAGGTCGGCAAGACGCTCATCAAGTTCCACGGCAGCTACGAGCAGGAAGACCGCGACCAGCGCAAGGAGCGCAAGCGCGCGGGGATGGAGCCGGCGTACAGCTTCATGATCCGCAGCAAGCTGCCCGGCGGCGTGCTGGACGCGCAGCAGTACCTGGTGCACGACGACCTGGCGGACCGCTACGGCAACGGCACCCTGCGCATCACCACGCGCCAGGGCTTCCAGTTCCACGGCGTGCTCAAGGGCAGCCTGCGCGGCACCATCCACGACCTGAACGAGGCGCTGGTGACCACGCTGGGCGCCTGCGGCGACGTGGTGCGCAACGTGGTGAGCTGCCCGGCGCCGGTGGCCGGCGGCTTCCGCCGCGAGGCGTACGAGATGGCGCGCCGGCTGAGCGACGAGACGCTGCCGGCCACGCGCGCCTACCACGAGCTGTGGGTGGAGGGGGTCAAGGTCGCGGGCGGCGAGCCGGCGCCGGAGCCGGACCCGCTGTACGGCGAGCGCTACCTGCCGCGCAAGTTCAAGGTGGCCTTCGGCTACGCGGACGACAACTGCACGGACGTGTACGCCAACGACCTGGGCTTCGTGGCCATCCCCGCGGGCGACCGGGTGCTGGGCTACAACGTGGTGGTGGGCGGCGGGCTGGGGCAGACGCACGGCAAGGAGGAGACGTTCCCGCGCCTGGCGGACCCGCTCTGCTTCGTGGAGCCGGACGAGCTGATCGAGGTGGCCAAGGCCGTCATCGCCGTGCAGCGCGACTACGGCAACCGCGCCAACCGCCGCCGCGCCCGCCTCAAGTACCTGATCCACGAGCAGGGCGTGGCCTGGTTCCGCGAGCAGGTGGAGGCGTACCTGGGCCGCGCGGTGCGCGACCCCTACCCCATCGAGGTCAACGACATCCACGACCACCTGGGCTGGCACCGCCAGGCGGACGGGCGCTGGTTCTACGGCGTGTGGGTGCAGAACGGCCGCGTGCACGACACGCCCACGCTGCAGCTGCGCACGGCGCTGCGCCGCATCGTGGAGGGCTTCCGCCCCGGCGTGCACCTGACCACGCAGCAGAACCTGCTGCTGACGGACATCGCCGACGAGCACCGCGACGGGGTGGAGAGCATCCTGGCGGAGCACGGGGTGCTGCCCAAGGAGAAGCTGACCAACGCGCGGCGCTGGTCCATGGCCTGCCCGGCGCTGCCCACCTGCGGCCTGGCCGTGGCGGAGAGCGAGCGCGCGCTGCCCGGCGTCATCGACGAGATCGAGGCGGAGCTGGAGAGCCTGGGCCTGGCGGACGAGCGCATCACCATCCGCATGACCGGCTGCCCCAACGGCTGCGCCCGCCCCTACACGGCGGACATCGCCTTCGTGGGCCGCTCGCTGGGCAAGTACCTGCTGTACGTGGGCGGCAACAGCCAGGGCACGCGGCTGGCCACGCCCTACCAGGACCTGGTGCCGGCCGCGAACGTGGTGGAGGTGCTGCGGCCGTTGTTCCGGCGCTTCCGCGACGAGCGGCAGCCGGGCGAGGCCTTCGGCGACTTCTGCAGCCGCGTGGGCGTGGAGTCGCTGCGCGCCGCGGAGGTCGCCGCATGAGCCCCGCGCTGATGCTGGAGCCGGCGCGGCTGGCCGCGCTGAGCACCCGCTTCGAGGAGGCCGCGGCGGAGGACGTGCTGCGCTGGGCGGTGGAGAGCTTCGCGCCCGGGCGCCTGGCGCTGGTCTCCGCCTTCGGGCCCACCAGCTCGGTCATCCTGCACCTGCTGCGCGACATCGCGCCGGACCTGCCGGTGGTGTTCGTGGACACGCTGCACCACTTCCCGGAGACGCTGCAGCACGTGGAGAACATGCGGCGCCACTTCGGGCTGAACCTCAAGGTCTACCGCCCCTGCGCGGACCGGGCGGAGTTCGAGGCGCGCTACGGGCCGCGGCTGTGGGAGCGCGACCTGGACCTGTACCAGCAGGTCAGCAAGGTGGAGCCGTTCCGCCGCGCCACGGAGGGGCTGGACGCCTGGATCACCGGCCGCCGGCGCGAGCAGTCGGAGACGCGCTGCGAGCTGCCGGTGGTGGAGACGGGGCAGCGGATGAAGATCAACCCGCTGGCCGGGTGGAGCCGCAAGCAGGTGTGGCACCACATCCTGGAGCACGGCCTGCCGTACAACCCGCTGCACGACCTGGGATACGCCAGCATCGGCGACGAGCCGCTGACCACGCCCGTGCACGACGGCGAGCACGAGCGTGCCGGGCGCTGGCGGGGGATGGGCAAGCTGGAGTGCGGCATCCACCTCGTGGACCACACGCCCGAGCAGGCCGCGGCCGACTGAACGGCAACGGCCTCACGCAGAGGGAAACAAGAGAGGGAAAAAGAGAGCCGCGGAGGAACTGATGGATGTTCCTCCGCGGCTCTCCGTTTTCCTCCGCGTGATGCTCGAAGATGGTAAAGCGCGTCCGGCCCAGGAGTTGGCGATGCCGTGTCGGCACCGTTGTTGCGCGCGGTCCGCGTCCCTGTCGCGGCATGTCTTCCAGGGGAGATCCAGCCCTGTGTGCCGGCGCACAGGGTTGAGCCTTGCCACCGAAGGTCTGCGCGGAGAGAAGTGGCCCATCGAACGTATACGGACAAGGGCGGGATAACGTGGGAGGTATGGGACGTGATTCCGACCCGCGCCGGCAACGTCTCGGAAGACCTGGCCGGTGGCTGGCTCACGTTCGAGAGCGGAGAACAGCGCCTGCGCTTCTACCCGCTCCCCGAGCAATGGGACCTGCTTCGTGATTGGCAGCTGGAGAGACTGAGACGAGCGGCGGTGCCAGTGGCGAAAACGCAGCGGTAGCCTCGCGGAGGGCCCGGGTTGCCATAGGACGGCGGTGCGCACCCCGCCCGGTGCGCCGCGCCATCTGCAACCGAACCCTGGAGCAGGTGGCACGAAGGGTGCTTTGGCGGCGCCCATGGTCCAGCCCTCTCCGCGGGTGCCGCCCCCGGTTGCGCCCCCGCTGATCGTCCGCGTTCCACGCGCGCTCACCATCTCCAACCGCCAGCCTTTCCGCGCGTACGTGGCGGAGTTGCTTGCGCGGGGGGAGAGGGACATCGTCCTCGACCTTTCGGCGGCCCACTTCGTCGACAGTGCCGGGCTGGCGATGCTCATCGGCCTGCGCAACCTGGCGCGGGCGTATGGCGCTTCCATCGGCCTGGCGGGCCTGACCGACGACGTCCTGGAGATTTTCGAGCTGGGAAAGCTGGTGCCGTTCTTCACGGTCCTGCCGCTCGTCCCCAGTGGCCGCGCCGACCTGTGGCAGGCGCCCGAGGGGGAGCCTCATCCCCACACACCGCCGGAGTAGCGGGGAAATCTTCCCCGCAGCGACCCCCCGACACGCGGTGGAGCGGACCAGACGCGCACACCCCGGCGCCGCTGGTCAGGCGGGCGTGCGGGAGCGGAGGCCCGCGTCGCGCAGCTTGCGCGCGAGCGTGGGCCGGGCGATGCCCAGCACCCGCGCGGCCGCGCTCTGGTTGCCGCGGGTGAGCTGGAGGGTCAGCGCGATCGCGTCCGCCTCGATCTCCGCCAGCGTGCGGCCCGCGGCGGGGATGTGGATCTCCGCGGCGGGGGCCAGCGCGGACGAGGCGGCGGAGCGGGCGGTGCGGTGCTGCACGATGACGTGCTCCGCGCGCACCACCGGCCCCTCGGACGTGGCCGCCGCGCGCTCCACCACCAGCCGCAGCTCGCGGACGTTGCCCGGCCACTCGTAGGCCATCAGCACCTCGATGGCCCCGCGGTCCAGCTTCTTGACCAGGCCGTGCTCGCCGGCGTGCAGGTGCAGGAAGTACTGCGCCAGCAGCTCCACGTCCTCCGGGCCGCGCGCGCGCAGCGGGGGCAGCTCCAGCGTGGCGGCGGCCACCCGGTCGAAGAGCAGCGGGTGCAGCTCGCCGCGCGCCAGCGACGCCTCGGGCACGCGGGTGGTCGCCAGGACGATGCGGCACGCCACCGGCACGGGCCGCTCGCCCCCCATGCGGCACACGCGGCGCTCGCCGATGGCCTGCGCCAGCCGCGCCTGCAGCTCGGGGGGGATGCGGGTGATCTCGTCGATGAAGAGCGTGCCGGAGGCGGCCAGCTCCAGGATGCCGCGCCGGGGCGGCGGGTCGCCGGCCATCAGGGTGGGGTGGCTGCCCAGCAGCTCCGGGCCCACCAGGTGCTCCGGCACGGCGCCGGAGTTGAACGACAGGAAGGGCTGGTGCGACTCCGGCCCGGCGTAGTGCAGCCCCCGCGCCAGCAGCTCCTTGCCCGTGCCCGCCTCGCCCACCACCAGCGCGCCCGCGAAGCCGTTCCGGACCAGGCACTGCGCCCGCTCCACCAGCGCCACCAGGGCGGGGCAGCGCCCCACCAGCGTCTGGCTGCCGAGCGTGGAGAACCCTGCCTGCGCTGGAGCCGTCATGAAGCCTCCGCGTGCAGAAAATCCGGGCGTGAATTGTCAGGAAAACGGGTGCCGTCGGGGGCAAGATGCGCGCCCGGCTGTGAACGCATCCCGGACGCCGCGCCCGTGCTGCGTCACATCGGTTGCAGTTGGCGCTGCCGGAGAGCAGGCGCCGCGGTGGCGGTCCGCCGCCAGACGCTCAGACGATCATCCCCGCGGGGACCTCGTCGCCGGTCAGGCGCGCGCGGTAGCCGCGGCCGTCCAGCGCTCAGAGTGATGCCGCAAGATGGGGCGGGTGTCCCACGGGAAGGGACCTCCGCACCCGCGGATGCCATGATGCGGACGACCCCTCCCCCGGCGCGCGGGAGAGGGGTCGTGCTCCGTGTGGCTGCGTGAGCCGCCGGATTCAGCGGTGGGCAACGCCCCACTGGCGGTGGAACTCGTCGTGGCGCGCCTTGCACTCGGTGCGCACGCGCACCTGGTGGTTCAGGTCCAGCGGGCGCTCTCCGGCGGCGCGGCGGCACTCGCGGTCGTGCCACGCGTGGAATTCCTGGTGGGCCTGGGCGTACGAGCCGCTGCTGCGGCTGTAGGTGCCGCTCCGGTTGTAGTCCGGGTCGTAGCGGTCCACGTAGGTGCCGTTGCTGCGGCGGCGGCCGCTGCCCACGCCGCAGTTCTCCACCGTGTTGTGCGGGTTGCCGCGGCCCTGGCACCAGCCCCGGGGCACCCGGCGGCGCTGGCCGTCCTGGCGGTAGACGTCGCGGCGCTCCTGACGCCGGCGCTCCAGGCGCCGCTCGTCGCGGTCGTCGTCATCGTCGTCGTCGCGGCGGTCCTCGCGCACCTGCGTCTGGTCGGGGCGGCCGTTGCCGTTCCCCTGGCCCTTGCCCTTGCCCTGGGCCAGCGCGGGCGCGGCCGAGAACGACAGGGCCATCACCAGCGCCAGCGGAAGGGAGAGCTTCATCGTCTTCATGTCCTTGGTCTCCGTGTTCGGTAATCCGTCCGTCCCCGAATCTCGGCCGGGTAGACGGGCAAGGACAGGGCCAAGTCACAGCGTGGCAACAACCTAGCGGCGGCGCGGGTTTTCGGCGCAAACTGCTACCGTACCACCAGATGTTTCGTCCCCGGAGGGGGACAGGCGGGGTGTCCCCGGGCGGACACACGGCCAACTGCGGGTCTCACGCAGAGACGCAGAGGGCGCAGAGAGGCCGGTGCGAGAGCGGAGTGCGGCCCATGCGACAACCCTCCCCCGGACCTGGGGGAGGGTGCGAGCCTGAGCGAGCGGGTGGGGCGCCTCGCCCGCGCAGGTGTCGGCAACGGAGGGTCAGGGCTGGGGGGTTCGCAGCGGCAGGCGGAGGCGGAAGCAGGTACCGCCGGGCTCGGGGCACTCCACCTCCAGCGTGCCCTCCATCACCCGCGCGAGCTGGCGCGCCACGGTCAGGCCCAGCCCCGTGCCCCGGCTCAGCGAGTCCGAGCGGGACCCATCGCCCACCTGCTCGAACGCCTCGAAGATGCGCTCGCGGGCGTCGTCGGGGATGCCGGGGCCGGTGTCCGTCACGGCGATCTCCATCGTCCCCCCGTCCACGCGGGCGGCCAGGCGGACGGCGCCGCGCGGCGTGAACTTGATGGCGTTGGTCACCAGCTGCGACACCACCTGGCGCAGTCGCTCGGGGTCCGTGCGCAGCGGCGGCAGGTCCGGCGGCAGGTCCAGCGCGAAGGCCAGGCCCTTGCCCGCGGCCTGCTGCCGGAGGTGCTGGAGCACGCCGGGCAGGAACTCCGCCAGCCACACCGGCTCCGGCGCCATGCGCAGCCGGTCGATCTCCATCGTGGTCAGCAGCAGCACGTCGTCCACCAGGCGGGCCAAGTGCTCCGCGCAGACGCCCGCGCGCTCGGCCGCGCGGACGGCGTCGGGCGGCATGTCGCCCCAGGTCAGGGTGCTGAGCAGGTGGGTGTATCCCACGATGGCGTTGAGCGGCGTGCGCAGCTCGTGGCTGACCGCCGCGAAGAAGCGGCTCTTGGCGCGGTTGGCCTCCTCCGCCTCCGCCGCCAGCCGGGCCAGCTCCACCTCGCCGGCCAGCCGGTCGGTGGTGTCCTCGAAGAGCAGCGACAGCCCGCCGTCCGGCAGCGCGTGCGTCCACACGTCGAAGCAGCGGCCCTGCAGCACCGGCCCCTCCGGCCGCACCATGCGCAGGTGGCGCCGCTCGCGGTCCGCCATGGTGGCGCGCAGGGCGGGCGCCAGCTCGGGCGCGCCGGGCGGCAGCAGCCGGCGCAGGTCCAGGCCCAGGGCGCGGTCGCGGCGCAGCGAGAGCAGCACCTCCGCGGAGCGGTTGACGTAGACGATGCGCCAGTCGCGGTCCACGGCCACGAACCCGTCGCGGATGGACTCCAGGAGCTGCTCGTACTGGTCCGCCAGGCGCTGCTCGCCGGTGGCGTCGCGCAGGTGCAGCGCCAGGCCGCCCTCCTCCAGCGGCGCCGCGTGCACCGTGAAGTAGCGGGCGAACAGCTCCGCGTCGCTGACCACGGTCAGGCGCAGCGGGGCGCGGTGGTCCATGGCGCCGTGCAGCCGCGCGCGCACCTCCGGGTCCGCCAGGCCGGGGATGGCCGTCCACAGCTCGCGGCCCAGCACCTCCGCCCGCGGCAGGCCGAACAGGCGCTCCGCGGCGGCGTTCCAGTAGGTGATGCGGTATTCCGCGTCCGCCATGCAGAACCCGTCGGCCAGGGCCTCCAGGGCGGCGTGACGCGAGAACACCAGCGGGATGGAGACTGCGGACACGGCAGACATGGCTCGGGCCTGGCCGATGGGCCTTCCGACCGGGACGAAAGCCGCGGGGTCGCCGCAGGCCGCGTGCCGCCCGTCCCGGTTTTCCGAAGATCGGACCCGCCGCCAACACGTTTGTTCCTGCTACGTGGCCGGGACGATCAGGGCCGGCGGAACTCCGCGCCGGGCGTCCAATCCGGCAACTTCGGCGTGGATGCTGCCGCGTACGCCAGCCGCAGCATCACCCGCCCCTGCTGCACGGCGCCGCCGTAGTCGAAGCCCTCGCGGTAGGCGTCGCTGGGCTGGTGGTAGTGCGTGGAGACGAACTCCTCGTACCACCGCTCTCCCCATCCCTCCGGCCGCCCCTCGAAGTCCAGCCCGTGGTCCATGGCCAGCGCCGGCACGCCCGCGCGCGCCATGGGAAAGTGGTCCTGGCGGAAGAACATGCCCTGCTCCGGGTGCGGCTCCGGCGAGACGGCCATCCCCTCCCCCTCCGCCGCGTCGCGCAGCAGGCCGCCCAGGTCGGAGCGGTCGGCGCCCAGCGGGGCCAGGTCGCGGGTGCGGCCCTGCAGGTTGGCGCCGTCCACGTTGAGCACCGCGGCCGTCGTGGCGAGCGGAAAGAGCGGGTGCCGCGCGTACCACTCCGCCCCCAGCAGCCCCGACTCTTCCGCGGTGGTGGCAACGAACAGCAGCGGCCGCGCGGGCGGCTCCTCCAGCGAGGCCGCCGCCTCCGCCAGCGTCAGCAGCAGGGCGACCCCGCTGGCGTTGTCGTACGCGCCGGCGTAGACGTACCGCCCGCCGTGCGGATCGTCGCGGACGCCCAGGTGGTCGTAGTGCGAGGTCAGCACCACCGGCTGGTCCGCGCGCGCGGGGTCGGCGCCGGGCAGCAGGCCCACCACGTTGGCCGTCTTCACGTCGCGCACGGCGCTCTCCACGGTGGCGCGCACGCGGACGCCGGTGTCGGCGGGGCGGAAGCCGCGCGTGGCGGAGGCGCGCATCGCGTCCTCCCAGTCGTGGCCGGCGGCGCGCAGGAGCTGACGGGCGACGGGCTCCGACACCCAGCCGCGCACCGTGAGCGGGAGCTCGGGAGGGCCCGCCAGGTCGAACTGCTCGCCGGTGTTGGAGGTGCGCACCACGTTCCAGCCGTAGCCCGCGGCGTCCGTGGTGTGGACCAGCAGCACGCCGGCCGCGCCGCGGCGCGACGCCTCCTCGTACTTGTAGGTCCAGCGCCCGTAGTAGGTGAGCGCGCGGCCGCCGAAGAAGTCGGGCGTCTCCGGCGTGCCGGGGTCGTTCACGCGCACCAGCACCACCTTGCCGCGCACGTCCACGCCGGCGTAGTCGTCCCACCCGTACTCCGGCGCGGTGATGCCGAACCCGGCCCACACCAGCTCCGCGTCCACCTGCACCCGCGGCTCGGGCACGCCCGCCTCCAGCACGAAGTCGTCCTCGTAGCGGGGCGCCAGCTCCCCGCCGCCGGGCAGCGCGAAGGCGAGCGAGGGCCGCGGCGTCAGCCCCACCATCGGCACCTCCTGCAGGTGCGAGCCGTCCACCGGCCGCAGGCCGATGCGCTGCATCTGCGCGCGGATGTACTCCATGGCCAGCGTGCCGCCGCGGGTGCCGGGCGCGCGGCCCTCCAGCAGCGGGTGCGCCAGGAAGCGCAGGTGCGCGTCGATGGTCTCGGGGCGGATGCGGTCCAGCGCGCGTTCCAGTGCGTCGCTCATGCGTCGGGATCGTTCAGTGCGTAGCGCCCGCCGCCGGCGTCGCGGACGCGCCCGGACTTCAGGAGATGGGCGATGATGGCGTGCAGCGACCCCTCCGCCGCGCCGCGCAGCCCCGGGTCCAGCTCCGCGCCGTACACGCGGCCGATCAGCTCGCCGGGCGCCGCGGGCGCGTCCGCCAGCGCGCGCTCCACCTGGGCGATCCGCTCCGCGCGGTGCGCACGGTAGCGGGCGATGGCGGCGGCGGGATCGGTGATGTCGGGCCCGTGGGCGGGGTGGATGATGGTCGGCTGCAGCCGCTCGATGCGGTCCAGCGAGGTCAGGTAGTCGGACAGGCTGCCCTCGGGCGGGGCGACGAGCGTGGTGTCGGCGCCGCCCATGAACATGTCCCCGGCGAACAGCGCGCGCCCGCCGTCCTCCTGCTCCCAGAGGAAGCAGACGTGCTCGGGCGCGTGGCCGGGCGTGGCGATGACGCCGATGGCCCCCGCGTCCGTCTCGATCCGCTCCCCGTCCTCCAGCCGGCGATCCACGCCCGCCGTCTCCCGCAACCCGCCGCGCGCCATGGCGATGGGTGCACCCGTGCGCCGGGCCAGCTCCGCCGCCGCGCCCGCGTGGTCGCCGTGGGAGTGGGTCAGGAGGATGATCGAGGCAGACCCATCGCCCACCGCCTCCAGCACGGCCTGCACGTGCGCGGGCTCGTCGGGTCCCGGATCGATGACCGCCGCCCGCGCGCGCCCCACGACGTACGTGCGCGTGCCGTCCAGCGTCATGGGCGACGGGTTCGGGGCCAGGATGGTTCGGAGCATGATCGTCACGGAGATCGGTGTGGGTGGCGAGCACGGGCGCACCGCGGGCGCCCCCACCCGGACTCGCATTACTCGTCCACCCTCCCCCAAGTCTGGGGGAGGGTTGCTGGGCC
>DASTLD010000562.1:0-9213 GCA_035715345.1 Longimicrobium sp. | reverse complement strand
ACCCTCCCCCAGACTTGGGGGAGGGTGCGAGCCTAAGCGAGCGGGTGGGGGCGCTGCCCTCGCGCGGACGCCCGCGGCGCGCGCGGGCCCTTATCGTCCCCTCAACGGGACCGGGCGTCCACACGCGGGGACGGGGCGGGGGACGGGGGATGACGCCGGGAGGTTGAAATCACGCGCCATTGCTGGCATCTTCCAATCGCACGGCCCCGGCCCGGCGCTTGCCGCGCCCCTCGGATGGATTCCCGTCCGACCCTTACGCTACAACCCCCTATGCGCAAACCCTTCCTGGCGGCCCTGGCCCTGGCCGCCCTCGGCTCCACCCCGGCCGCCGCCGCGGCGGACGCGGCCGCCGCGCCCGATGCGGTCCTGGGCACGGTGGCCGTGCAGCGCGGCGGCGTGCAGGTGTGGCTGGACGACCACCGCTCCGTCTTCCGCTCCGGCGAGCGCATGCGCGTGCGCGTGCGCGCCGACCGCGACGCCTACGTGGCGGTGTTCCACATCGACACCAACGGCGACGTCGACGTCCTGTACCCCCGCAGCTACGACGACGAGGGGTGGGTGCCCCGCGGGCGCACCCTCTCGCTCGGCAGCCGCGGCTGGGGCGACTACCTGCGCGTGCGCGGCGGCCCCGGCATGGGCTACGTGTTCGCCGTCGCGCTGGACGAGCCGCTGGAGATGTGGCGCGTGCGCGACCTGTACCGCTCGCGCTTCGCGGGCTGGGACGGCAACCGCACCGTCTTCGGCGATCCCTTCTACGCCATGGACGAGCTGGTGCGCGCCGTGGTGCCGGAGGGCGCCTACGGCTACGAGTCCACGGACTACTACACCTACCACGTCGGCCGGCGCTACAGCTATCCGCGCTACGCCTGCTACGACGGCTACGGCGACTGGTACCACAGCCGCGTGGACTACTACCACGGCGGCGGGTGCAGCCGGGTTCGTATTTTGCTCGGCCGCCGGCCGCACTATTATGACACCTACTACTACCGCGGCCCGCGCCGGGTCTACTACGAGCCGTACTACCGCCAGGCGCGGGTAAGCCGTCCGCTGCACGGCTACAAGGAGCGCACCTCGTCGCAGGCGCCGCCGGCGCGGCGCAGCTACGAGCGGCGCCCGGAGCCGGGCGCGCCCGGCACGCGCGAGGCCACGGCCGGCCGCCGCGACGGCACGGTCGGCGGCCGCGGGACGGACACGGACCGGCCCACCACGCGCCGCCCGGAGGCCGGGACGCGCCCGTCGGAGTCCGACCGCGACCGCGGCTCGTTCGGCAGCCGCCGGCCCGCGTCGGACTCGGAGGACCGCGGCTCGTTCGGCAGCCGGCGCCCGGCGGACGACGACGGCCGCACGTCCGGCGCGCGGCGCGGCTCGGACGACGAGGAGCGCCCGCGCGTGTACGGCGGCGGCCGCCGCACCGGCGACGCGCAGCAGCAGGACACAACGCGCCGCGAGCGGCCTACCTTCCAGCGGCGCCCGCAGGAGCCCACGCGGCGCGAGACGCCGCCGGCCCGCGAGCGCGAGCGCGAGACGCCGCAGCGGGAGCGCACGCCGACGCGGACCGAGCCGCGCCGCAGCGAGCCGCCGCGGCGCACCACCACCGAGCCGCGCCGGTCGGAGCCGCGGCGCACCTCGGAGCCGCGGCGCGAGCGCCCGGCCGACAGCGGCGGCAGCACCCGCAGCCGCCCCTCGGAGAGCGACGAAGCGCCGCGCGTGCGCTCTCCCGAGGGGTGACGCGGCGGGCCTGACGGCCCGCCCCCACCCTCGTGGAGCCTACGCACGATGACGCAACGCCCGTTCACCACCCTTTCCGCCGCGCTGGCGCTCGCCGCCTGCGCGGCGCCCGTTTCCCGGGGACCCGCTCCCCTCGTCGCGCCGCCCGCGGCCGCCGCCCCCGTTGGGACGGCGGCCGCGTCCGCAGGCGGGCTGGACCTTGCCGGCGCCGCGGCCACCATCACCCCCGCGGACATGTACGCCCGCATCGAGTTCCTGGCCAGCGACCGCATGCGGGGCCGCAACACGCCCAGCCCGGAGCTGGAGATCGCGGCGGAGTACCTGGTCAACCAGTACAAGCTGATGGGCTTTGCGCCCGCGGGCGAGAACGGGACCTTCTACCAGTGGTACCCGTACCCGCTGCGCCGCCTGCGAGCGGAGGGCGCGGGCTTCGAGGTGCGCGGGTCCGCGGGCGCGGAGCGGCTGGCGCTGGGGCGCGACTTCTTCTCCGCCGGGGGCACGGCGCAGCCGCTCTCCGGCGGGCTGGTGTTCGCCGGCACGGGGCGCGACGAGGTGATGGGCGAGGGCAGCCTGCGCGACCGGGTGGTGCTGCTGGCGCTGCCGGGCCGCTACACGCGCGACTTCCGCCTGGAGCGCACCCGCCAGGTGAACGCGGCGCGGCGCGCGGGGGCGCTGGCGGTGGTGCACCTGCTGGAGCAGGGGTGGACGGCGGACAGCATCGCCACGTACGCGGAGGCGTCGCGGCGGGCGGGGCGCACGCTGGGGGCGGCGCTGGCGTATCCCCAGTTCTTCGTGGCCTGGCCCGCGGCGGACCGGCTGTTCCGCGCGGCGGGGCTGTCGCTGCCGGAGCTGTGGCGCGGCGCGGCCACCACGCAGCCGGTGCCGCTGCCCGGGCTGACGGCGCAGGCGGGGCTGCCGGTGGAGACGCTGGAGGAGAGCCGCGCGCCGAACGTGGTGGCCGTGCTGCCGGGGAGCGATCCCGTGCTGCGCAACGAGTACGTGGTGCTGAGCGCGCACATGGACCACGTGGGCGTGGGGCGCCCGGTCAACGGCGACTCCATCTACAACGGCGCGGACGACGACGCCAGCGGCACCAGCGGGCTGCTGGAGGTGGCGCAGGCGCTGGCCGGCATGGGGGTGCGGCCGCGGCGCAGCATCGTGTTCCTGCACGTGAGCGGCGAGGAGAAGGGGCTGCTGGGGTCGCAGTGGTTCAGCGAGCACCCCACGCTGCCGCTGGCGCAGATCGTGGCCAACGTGAACCTGGACATGATCGGCCGCAATGCGCCGGACAGCGTGGTGGTGATCGGCAAGGACTACTCGTCGCTGGGGCCGCTGGCGGAGCGGGTGCAGGCGGCGCACCCGGAGCTGGGGCTGACGCTGTCCGACGACCTGTGGCCGGAGGAGCGCTTCTTCTTCCGCTCGGACCACTTCAACTTCGCGCGCAAGGAGGTGCCGGCCATCTTCTTCTTCAGCGGGGTGCACGAGGACTACCACCAGCCCAGCGACGAGGTGGAGAAGATCGACACGGACAAGGCCGCGCGGATCTCGCGGATGGTGTTCTACCTGGTCAACGAGATCGCGAACGCGCAGGAGCGGCCGCGGTGGGACCCGCGCGGGCTGGCGGAGGTGCGGCGTATGACCCGGTAAAACTGATTGAAAAACCTCACGCAGAGGGGAACTGAGAGGTTTAAAAGAGAGCCGCAGAGGAAAAGATGAAGTTCCTCCGCGGCTCTCTTTTCAACCTCCGCGTCCTCTGCGTGAGGTTTTTGGGTTTTGTCGTGTGCTAGTCCGCGGGCTCGATGGACTCGACCTCGATGCAGGGGCCGCCCATCGCGGATGCGTAGGGGGGATCGTCGGGGTTGCGGGGCATGTCGCGGTGGTAGAGCCCCACGACGCGCACCTCCCGGCCGAGATAACGGTCGATCTCGGCCCGGGGGCGGATGGCGCGGGGGCTCCAGAAGGGGTCCAGGAACGGGCCGAGGCCGTCGGCCAGCTCGATGCGCACCGCGCGGGGCGCCTCCGAGTAGTCGAAGCCCGGCAGGTCCGGGTAAAAGCGGTACCGTCCGACCACGGCGATCCGCTGCCCGTCCCGGGCATCGCACTCGGACGCCGTCCGGCAGGTCGGGAGCGTGTCGTCCATGGCCACGCCTAGCGGTCGAACTCGGCGGTCACGTGGTACTCGGCGCCGTCCCAGGGGCGGTTGTCGCTGGCCGGCGCGTCTTCCAGCCAGAAGATGGAGATCATGTCGTCGAAGGCCAGGTCGGAATCGTAGACCTTGATGTGGATCTTGCCGGTCACCGGCATGAGGGCGCTCAGCGGCAGCCAGAAGGTGTTGCGGTCGCCGCTGCCCATGTCCAGCGCCCCGGTCTCGCGCGACTTGCCGCCGTGCTCGGCACGCACGTAGACCTCGTCGGTGCCTTCCTGGGCGGTGACCACCTGGACCAGCACCTTGATCCAGCGGGTGGCCAGCTCGGCGTCCAGCGCCATCTTCTCACCGTCGCTGCCGGCGGCGCCGCGGCGGCGGATCAGCTCGCCGGTGCGCAGCGCCGGGGTGCCGGGGGTGAACGGCGACGGGTCCGCCGACGTGCGGGTGGGGATGGTCATGCTCTCCATGCCCGGCGCGCCCACGCCGGTGCCCTCGCGCCCGCCCCCTTCCGCCCAGCGGTCGTGCCAGGTCTGCCCGGCCCGGGTGGGCGGGCCGTACATGTCGAAGTACCAGAGCACGTTCTGGGTGCCGTACCCCGTGCCGAGCCGCGCGAAGTTCTCGAAGGTGACGCGGTCGCCGCCGGCCACCATGACCACGCCGCCCCAGTGGAAGTTGTAGCCCAGCGTGGTCATCGCGTCGTTGCGCACCGACATGAACGATTCGCCCACGCCGGGCGCGGCGTAGCGGTTGATGCCGTGGGCCTGGTCGAAGGCGTCGCGCGCGGCCGGGTCCATGGCGTGGTAGGCGGCGCGGGCGGAGGCGGCGTCCGTGCCCAGGCCGGCGCCCACCAGGGCCTCGTCGCGGATGCGGGTGGGCGCGCCGGCCGTGGTCTCGCGCTCGGTGCCGCCGCCGTCGCGGTAGAAGCCGCGCGCGGGGGTGTCGGTGCCCGTGGCCCCCTGCACCTCGCGCGACATCCGCCCGCAGTCCGTCCACACCTCGCCGCCGGCGGTCATGGTGCGGACCTGGGGCACGACCTCGACGGTGGACTTGTTGCCGCTGCCGTCCGGCGCCGGGCCGCTGGGCCCCGCGGCGCCGGCGCGCAGGCGGACGCCCGACTGCTTGGCCCGCAGGACCAGGTCGGCGGCCTCGATCAGGGCCGGGTCGGCAAAGGCCTTGTGGCGGTCCGTGACCGAGGTGACCATCTGCCCGTTGTCCGCCACGCGCGCATCGCTGCCGATGGACCACTGCCCGGTGCCCGCCGCGGCGGCGGCCGGGAAGTCGGTGTAGTGGCGCAGGGCCGGCGCCACGGCACGGCCGCGCGCGCCGAGCAGGCCGCGGGGGCTGGCCCCCGCGGCCACCAGGTGCGCCACCGACTGGGCGTGTGCCTCCGGGCCCATCCCGGCGTCCCGCGTGGCGCCGGCGTGCTGGAGCTGGTGCGCGGCCTCGTGGGCGGCCACGGGCAGGACGGGCGCCGGCGTGCCGAAGTGGGTTACCGTGCCGTCGGTGAACGCCGGGACCCCGCGTCGGCGGCAGGCCTCCGGGTCGTAGACCGCGGAGCCGGGAACGGCCACCCCGGTGGCCGACTGGATGGCGTCGGCGTGCGGAAAGGGGATGGCCGCGCGGGGAGCGGCGGCGTCCGGGCGCTCCGGCCGGGCGGAGAGCAGGAAGCGCGGCATGCCGCGCCGGGCGCCGGCGCCCGGGGTCGAAGGCGAAGGCTCCGCGCCCGGCCGACGGAGACGGTCCCTGGACAGGGTGGCGTGCATCCTCATCCCCCACGTTCACTGCCGATGGATCGAGGCCATCGTGCACAGCTCCCGCATAATAATCGCACCAGATGGTTATCCAAGGTTCTTCAATCCGATCCCGGATCGGAGAGCCCCGACGGGAATTCCGCGGGAGGACGGAACGTAAACGACGCCGCCCGTGCACGCTGCGCACTTTCGCACTCTCGCACTTTCGCACTGTCGTTACACGCCGTCCCGCGGGCGCCCCGGAGTGGGACGCGGGCGCCACAGCGTGCGCGGGATCCCTCCGGAACGGATGGGAAGCGGCGGCGGGACGATCTCCGTCCACCTTAACGATTTCCGCGAACACAGCACTCTTTCCGCCAGGAGCGGCACCCGGATTGCCGCCGTCCCGGACCACCTCCGCGCGGGCCGCCGCCCCGCCCGCGCCGGCCCGAACCGCGAGCCGCGGCGCCCGCCCGCTCCCATCCGGCAATGCAAGACCTCCGCATCCACCTGCTCGGCGGCCTGAGCGTGTACCGCGACGGCCACCTGCTGCCCGGCTTTGCCACGCAGAAGGCCCGCGGCCTGTTCGCCTACCTGGCGCTGAACCACGGCCGCAGCCACCCGCGGGCCACGCTGGTGGGCCGCTTCTGGGGCGAGAGCCCGGAGCGCGTGGCGCGCAAGAACCTGCGCACGGACATCTGGCGCATCCGCTCCGTGCTGGAGCCCGTGGGCGTGGCGGCGGGGAGCTGCCTGACCGTGAGCCAGGACGAGGTGGGCTTCAACGCGGCGGGCCACCACTGGCTGGACATCCACGACTTCGAGGCGCGGCTGGACCGCGCCGCCGCCGCCCCGCCGGAGCAGGCGGCCCCGCTGCTGCGCCAGGCGGTGGAGGTGTACCGCGGCGACCTGCTGGAGGGGCTGTACGACGACTGGTGCCTGTTCGAGCGCGAGCGGCTGCGCCTGCGCTACCTGGACGCGCTGGAGCGGCTGGTGGCGCACCACCGCGCCCTGGGCGAGTGGACCGAGTGCGCGGGGTACGCGCAGCGCATCCTGGCCCACGACCCCCTGCGCGAGCACGTGCACCGCGAGGTCATCCGCTGCCACCTGGCCCTGGGCGACCGCGCGGCCGCGCTGCGCCAGTACGAGGCCTGCGCCGGCCGCCTGCGCCAGGAGCTGGAGGTGGAGCCCGCCGCGGAGACCCGCGTCCTGGTGCAGGAGCTGCGCGGCGCGGCGCCCGCCCCGCTCCTGGCCGGGATCACGATCGCCCCCGCGCCGGGCGCCGTCCCACCGGCGGCGGGCGCATCGCCCGAGCCCGCGGCGCCGGTGTCCGCGCGGGCGTACGACGAGGCGCTGGCGCGGCTGCGCTCGGTGCAGGCGTGGCTGGAGGAGACGGGCGAGCAGCTGCAGATCGTGATGCGCGACGTGGAGCGCGCCCGCGCCCTGGCCCCGCCTCAGGCGCCACACCCCCCCGGCGGCGGCTGAGACGCCGCTGAGAGGCACCCTTTCCATCTTCCAGGCCGCAACCGCGAGGTCGCGGCCTTTCGCGTTCCCGCGGCCCCCATTCCCCCCCGCACGCCGGCCGCCCGGCGGGGAGCCCATGCCCGCCGCCGCCGAGCCCATGCCCGCCCACTCGTTCATCCTGCGGGTCTGGCTGGAGCCGGCGGGCGGCACGGGGGAGTGGCGCGGCGAGCTGAAGCACGTGCCCAGCGGCGAGACGTCGTACTTCCGCACGCTGGAGGGGCTGCAGCCGCTGCTGGAGCGCATGCTGGCGCGCGCGCGCGGCGAGTCCACCCTGACCGGCTGACCCAACCGCACCGGATGCCCAACCTGCACGCGGTCCACTCGGTGGGCCAATCGCTGGTGACCTGGCTGCGCAACTCGTATCCCCGCGAGCTGCGCGAGATCACCGAGTGCGAGTTCGTGCTGCTGTCCAGCGGCGAGATGGGCGGCAAGGAGGAGCGCGGCCCCGCCGTAAGCCTGTGGCTGTACCGCGTGACCCCCAACCTGCACCTGCGCAACGCGCCCCGCCGCGCCGACGAGCCGGAGGGGCGCCCGCCGCTGTACCTGGACCTGCACTTCCTGCTGACCGTCTGGGCGGACAACGCGCTGGCGGAGCACACGCTGCTGGCCTGGAGCCTGGAGCGCCTGCACCGCAACCCGGTGCTGGACTCGTCCACGCTGAGCCCGGAGGGCGGCTGGTCGTCGGGCGACCAGGTGCAGCTGCTTCCCGAGGACCTGGCCAACGAGGACCTGCTGCGCATCTGGGACGCGCTGCAGGCGGACTACCGCCTGAGCGTGCCCTACGTGGCGCGGGTGGTCCGCGTGGATCCCCCGGCCCCCGACACGGCGGAGCACGCGCCGGTGGTGGCCAGCCGCTTCCGCTTCGAGCAGATCGCCCGGTGAGCGCCGACCTGGTGGACCGCCGCGTCCTGGGCGCCGTGCGCTTCGTGGACGCCGTGACCGGCGACACGGTCGAGGGCCCGCTGCGCGTGGCCGCGCCGGGCGTGCGCTGGACGCGCAACCGCCGCGGCTGGTGGGTGGTGGCCGGCGCGCCGGGGCTGGAGGCGCACACCGGCGTGTTTCCCACCCCGCCCGCGCAGCCGCCGCTGGGCAGCGTGCCCGTGGTGCTGACGGTGGAGGACGGCGCCGGGCGCTACCTGCCGCGCCGCTACACGCTCGCCCTCCCCCGCGACCCCGATCCCAAGAAGGCGGACCGCCCCAACTCGCTCTTCCGCCCCGCGGACGTGCCGCTGTACGCCTCGCCCGCGGGCGGGGTGGCGGCGGGGTGGGCGGTGGTGCGCGCCTCGGTGACGCGGGGCGGCGCGCCGGCGGCGGGGGCGCTGCTGCGGGTGCTGCGCAAGAGCGACGAGGCGGCGCCGGCCGCGCCCGCGCAGGTGCTGGGGTGGGGGATGGCGGACGAGCGCGGCGAGGCGCTGGTGGCGGTGGCGGGCATCCCGGTGACCACCTGGGACGAGGGCGGCGACGGGCAGGTGCTGGCCACGGAGGTCGACGCGCGCGTGCAGGTCTACTGGGAGGCCGGGCAGGCCTGGCCCCCGGACCCGGACGCGCTGGCGGGCAAGGGCAGGAAGGCGGTGGGCGTGGCGGGCGCGCGGCTGGCCGCGGGCCGCACGGTCACGGTGAGCATCGCGCTGCAGGGCGCGGCGCCGACGGAGTAAGACGCGGCCGCGCGTAGGGCGCGGCGCGGGCAGGAGCGCGGCCGGGGCGGCCGTGCGCAGCAGACGGGGGACCCGCCGGGCGGCGGCCGCCCCACACCCGTTTCCAGGCGAAAGGAGACCGAGCGATGCCGGAATACCTCGCACCGGGCGTGTACGTGGAAGAGACCAGCTTCCGCGCCAAGTCCATCGAGGGCGTGAGCACCAGCACCACCGCCTTCGTGGGACCCACTCGCCGCGGCCCCATCCCCCCCAGGCCCGGCGCCATGACGGAGACGCCGGAGCTGGTGACCAGCTACGCCGACTTCGAGCGCATCTACGGCGGCATCGGCAAGGTGCACGGGGGCGAGAACTACCTGGCCCACGGCGTTCGCGCCTACTTCAACGAGGGCGGCGCCCGGCTGTACGTGGCGCGCGTCTTCACGGCCGCGGAGGG
>DASTLD010000561.1:0-3484 GCA_035715345.1 Longimicrobium sp. | reverse complement strand
CCGACCCCCTCCCCCCGCGCCCGCCAGGCCCCGGTGCCCTCGTCGGGACCGGCGCACGAGGCGCGCGGAGAGGGGGAGACCTGAATTGCGCAGCGGGCTGCTCCGCGCGCAGGCCCCACAACCCTCCCCCAGACTTGGGGGAGGGTGGACGAGTAATGCGAGTCCGGGTGGGGGCGCCGCCCCCGCGCCGATGCCGGCTCCGCCTACCGATCCGTCTCCTGCACACGACGCACTCACGCACCTTCGCACTCCCGCACTCACGCACTCACGCACTCACGCACTCACGCACTCACGCACTTCCGCACTTTCGCACTCACGCACTTCGTACTCCCGGTGCGGAAGTTGCCTTGCCCCTCCCCCGGTCCTACGTTCCAGAGAAGAAGAAGCTCCTCCGCACCCCCACCCGCGTGGCCGGATGCCCGATCGCCCGCCGAGTGATCGCGACCCCCGTCCAACCGAACCGTCCCGGGCCGCCTACCAGCAGATCCCCGGCACCATCATCCGCCCCGCCCCCGACCCCGTGGAGCAGCTCCTCGAGGACGTGGTGGAGGAGACGCAGCCCCGGTCGCTGAACTACGGCACCACGCTGCGCGGCCGCGTGGCCATCGTCACCGGCGGCGCCACGGGGATCGGCAAGGCCATCGCGCTGGAGTTCGCGCGGCACGGCGTGCACGTGGCCATCAACTACTTCTCCTACGACGGCAGCGACGACATCGAGGACGAGGCGGACCAGACGGTGCGCGAGATGCGCCAGCTCGAGGTGCGCGTGCACTGCTCCGAGTGCGACGTGCGCGACTCCGGCCAGGTGGACCGCTTCGTCCAGAAGACGCGCGACGAGCTGGGCGGGCTGCACATCCTGGTCAACAACGCGGGGATCGCCCGCGACCGCGCGCTCTGGCGCCTGAGCGACGAGCAGTGGCACACCGTGCTGGAGACCAACCTGACCGGCACCTTCAACATGATCCGCGCGGCGGCGCCCGTCTTCCGCCGCCAGCACGACGGCAAGATCGTCAACGTCAGCTCCGTGCACGGCATCCGCAGCGAGTTCGGCCTGGCCAACTACAGCGCCTCCAAGGCCGGCATCCTCGGCCTGACCCGGAGCGCGGCGCTGGAGCTGGGGCCCAGCAACGTCAACGTCAACGCGGTGGCGCCGGGGTACATCCGCACCACGCGGCTGACCAGCGGGGTGCCGGCGGAGATCCTGGACACCGCCCGCGAACGCTCCGTCCTGGGCCGCCTGGGCGACCCGCAGGACGTCGCGAACGTGGTCGTCTTCCTCTGCTCCGAGTACGCGCGCCACATCACCGGCGCCGTCATTCCCGTCGACGGGGGGCACCTCCTCTGATGCGCACGATGCACTGCTTTCCCCGCCGCGGCGCCGCGCGCGGGCTCCTGGCGCTCGCCTGCGTCCTTGCCGCCGCGGGGTGCGGGGGGCGGCGGCCGCCGGGGCAGCCCGCGCCGGCGACGTCCGTGGCGCCCATGGACCTGGGCGGGCAGCGCGTGCTGCTGCTGCCGGTGCAGGCCTCCGCGGGGCTGGGCATCAACCGCGAGGAGATCACGCGCGTGCTGGTGGAGGCCATCACCACCCGCGACACGCGCACGCAGTGGATCACCCCCGAGCGGCTGCGGCGCTCGCTCAGCCAGTCGCCCACCTTCGCCCCCGATCCCGCGGCGCTGCCGAACGACCCGTACATCAGCCACGGCGAGCGGCGGGTGACGGGGCCGCTGATGGACGTGATCCGCCGCTACATGGCGCTCACCGAGGCGCGGCTGGTGTTCATCCCCCGCAGCGCCGTGTACCTGCCGGGCGATTCCGTCTCCCCGGGCAAGGTGCGGCTGAGCGCGGCGGTGGTGGACGCGCGCACCGGCAGCCTGGTGTGGTGGGGCGAGGCGGACGGGCAGCCCGGCGCGCCGGACGCGCCGGAGAGCATCGCCACGGCCGCGCGGGCGATGGCGGTGCGGCTGGTGGTGCCGGACTCGCGCTGACGGCGCGCGCCCCGCAGATTGCGCCCGCGAGCGCCTCCGCCGTGCACGAGGGGCGCTCGCATCCGTCTTGCACGCTCGCGGCGGCGTCGCGATGCGAGAGATTCATCACGGCCCCGCGCGGGCCTGACCGGGAACCCCAGAGCAGATGCCGCAGACCGTAACGCTCATCCCCGGAGACGGGATCGGGCCCGCCATCACCGAAGCGGTGGTGCGCATCGTGGAAGCCGCCGGCGCGGAGCTGGACTGGGACCGGCGCGAGGCCGGCGTGGCCGCGCTGGAGAAGCACAACACGCCGCTGCCGCAGGAGACCATCGACTCCATCCGCCAGCACCGGGTGAGTCTCAAGGGGCCGCTCACCACCCCCAGCGGCGTGGGGTTCCGCTCCATCAACGTGGCGCTGCGCAAGGAGTTCGACCTGTACGCCAACGTGCGTCCCGCGCGCACGCTGGTGCCGGGCGGGCGCTACGAGGACGTGGACATCGTGCTGATCCGCGAGAACACGGAGGGGCTGTACAGCGGCGTGGAGCACTACGTGGGCATTGGCGACGACCCGCGCGCCGCCGCGGAGAGCGTCATGCTGGTGACCCGCTTCGGGGTGGACCGCATCATCCGCTACGCCTTCGACTACGCGGTCAAGCACGGGCGCAAGAAGGTGACGCTGGCGCACAAGGCCAACATCCTCAAGTACACGCAGGGCCTCTTCCTGGACGTGGGGAAGACGATCGCCAAGGAGTACGAGGGGCGGGTGGAGTTCGAGGACCGCATCATCGACGCGACGGCCATGCTGCTGGTGATGGACCCCGGCAAGTTCGACATGATCGTCTGCGAGAACATGTTCGGCGACATCCTCTCCGACGAGATCGCGGGCCTCGTGGGCGGGCTGGGGCTGGCGCCGGGCGCCAACATCGGCAAGGACGCGGCGATCTTCGAGGCGGTGCACGGCTCCGCGCCGGACATCGCGGACAAGGGCATCGCCAACCCCTCGGCGCTGCTGATGGCGGCCATCATGATGCTGGAGCACCTGGGGATGGCGGAGCAGGCGGGCCGCATCCGCCGCGCGCTGGAGGCCGCCGTCCGCGAGGGCGACACGCTGACCCCCGACCTGGGCGGCAGCGGCACCACCGACACGTTCACCGAGGCCCTGATCCGGCGCCTGTAGATGGCCGCGACCGAGCACGCCCACCCGGCGGACCAGCTGCCGCCGTTCATCTGCCCCGTCTGCGGGAAAACCGTGGAGCGGGAGAAGCCGGACAACGCCGGCTGGTGCAGCCAGTGCCGCGAGCGCCTGGTGCGCCGCTCCGGGCGGCTGGCGTGGATCCCCGCGCTGGTGGTGGGCGCGCTGTACGCCTGGCTGCTGGTGTGGAGCGGGCTGGCGGGCACCACGCTGCTGGTGGCGTGGGTGGCGCTGGGCGTGGTGCTGGCGTGGGTGGCGTACAAGGTGGGGCACAGGGTGTTCTTCGACGTGCTGCGGGGCCGCACCTCAACCGGTGGACACGGG
>DASTLD010000560.1:0-4960 GCA_035715345.1 Longimicrobium sp. | reverse complement strand
GCCCTCAACCATCGCACGCCCATGCAGGCGATGGCCGACTACTACAGGTCGAACCCGGAGTGCTTCCGCGACCCGCCCGCTAATCTCCCGGGTCCTGACAGGTAGAGACGCCCCGCCGGGGCGTCTCTACGGGGCCGGCCGTGCCACGGCGGGTTGCCGCGCGCACCACCCTTCGCCCTCTCCCACGCAGTTTGTGGGAGAGGGACAGCGTGCGCGGCAGGACGCGACGACAGTCGCGCGCCTGCCGCGCACGCAGGGTGAGGGCCCCCGCGCCTACGGCGCGTCCACCTCCGGCACGACATCCCCCTCCTCCGCCCGCCGATACCCCGCGCACCGGAGCACGGGGATGCCGGGGTACTTGGGAAAGCGGGGATCGACCTCGGACAGGCGGCACATGTAGAACCGCGAGCCGCGGCGCGATTCCACGATCCGCACGTTCGCGCAGCTCTCGCACAATCCCGGCGGTGGCGAATAGGATCGCTGCATCAGCGCTCGGGCGCGGCGGAGTCGGCGGGCGCCGGCGCGCGCCACCAGGCGGGGAGCGCGTAGCTCACCCACAGGAACACCGCGCCGAAGCCCAGGAACAGCACCACCCGGAACAGCGCGTCCAGCGCCGCCAGGTCCACCAGGAACAGCTTGGCGACGGCCGCCAGCAGCGTGCAGATGGCGATGCGCTCCAGCAGCGCGGAGCCGCGGCGCCCCGCCAGCAGCAGCAGCGTCAGCCCCATGGCCCCCCACGCGATGGTCACGATGCCCTGCCCGCCCTCCAGCGGCGCCAGCTCGCGCCACAGCCACCCCATCGCCGCCACGTGCGCGAACAGGCGGTACGCCAGCACCTCGCCCGGCGCGCGCAGCAGGTACGACACGGCGAACCCGGCGCCGATCACCGCCAGGTCCGCCATCACCCGCCGCGGGTCCGTCGCGGCGCTCTCCACCAGGCGGAACAGCACCCACGCGGCGACGCCCGTGAACACCTTGTGCGCCATCCACCGCGCGCCCGGCCCGGCCCCGCGCGCGGCCAGCAGGTGCAGCCCCACCGCCTGCGCCGTGAGCGCCGCCAGCAGCGCCTCGCCCGACAGCGCCGCGAGCAAGCCCGCCGACAGCAGCAGCGACGACGCGAACAGGAGCACGCGCGCCAGGCGGCCGTCCGCCCGGTGCAGCGCCCACGCCCCCGCCGCGTAGGCCGCCGCCGCGCCGACCGCCCACATCCCCCACGCGTCCGGCGGCAGGCGCCACACCAGCGCGGTGCAGGCCAGCGCCATCGCCGGGGAGACCAGCGCCACGCCGTTCCAGTGGACCGCCTGCGCCTCCGTCCAGCGCCGCTCGCGGAACGGCTTCTCGCCCGCGTGCGCGGCCCGCGCGGCGCGCAGCTCGCCCAGCCGCCGCGCGAAGGGCAGCACGCCCAGCGCGAGCCAGGCGAACACCGCGGCGGCCTGCACCCACGCCTGCCCGCCGGCCCCGCCGCGCAGCACCGTCGGCAGCCAGTTGGCGTACAGCGCCAGCAGCAGCCACCCGCCCGCGATGGACGTCCACAGCACGGACCACCAGCCGCGGCGCAGGTACAGCCCGGCCGTCCACGCCAGGATGAACGAGGTGTACAGCGCCAGCCCGCGCGGCGACGCGTACGAGATGCCCAGGATCAGCGGCGTCCCCAGTCCCCCGAACGCGCCCAGCACCGCCAGCAGCGGCGCGTCGCGGTGCAGCGCCAGCCAGAACGCGCCCAGGGTGATGCCGATCATCCCGGCGAACGCGGGCAGGTAGCCGACGAGCGCGTACAGGTTGAAGGCCGCCCAGCCGGTGATGTAGAACGTGGCGATGCCCCCGCCCACCAGCACCGCCGCGAACCGCCGCTCGCGCATGGCCAGGCCGATGCCGAGCAGCACCGCCCCCACCGCCGCGCCGAAGGCCACGCGCACGCCCGGCGTCAGCCAGCCCTGGTCGATGGAGTAGCGGAAGAGCAGCGCCACCCCCAGCAGCAGCAGCACGATGCCGATGCGGTTGAGCCACGTCTGCCCGTCCCAGCGCAGCATACCGCCCGCCGCGTCGCGCGCCCACTCGTGCGGGTAGCGCGGCGCCTGGCCCCACGCCGCCCCCTCCCCGCGCTCGCCGGCGTTTGTCTGCGGAGGCAGCGCGGGCGCTTCCGTGGTGGCGGGCGACTCGCCCAGGCGCGCGTGCAGCGCCTCCACCATGCGCTCCAGCCGCGCCAGCCGCTCCTCGACGGAGGCCGGGTCGGACGTGCTCATGGAGTGCGGCGGGTCGGGGCGATGCGGCGCATGCGCAGGATCAGGGGGAGAAGTGCGGGAGGGAAACATAGTGCGATGCGCAGCGCGAGGGCAGGCCGCAGCGGCTCGCCCGTGCAATGGCCTGGCCCCGGCTGCGGCTCGTTTACTCCGCGGGCTTGCTCCACCGCGGGAATCGTGCGAAGATGGACGATCAGAACAGCGCCCGCAGCCGAGCTGTCAGATGACGCCCGACGAGATCGTCACGATCGATCCCGAGATCATGAGCGGCGTGCCCGTGTTCGCCGGCACACGGGTGCCTGTCGCGAGCCTGATCGATCACCTGGAAGCCGGCGACACGCTGGACGACTTCCTCGACGGGTTCCCATCCGTGCGCCGGGAGCAAGCGGAGGCGTTCCTGCGGAGCCGCCGATCCTCCTGACCAGCTCCTACCGCCCCCGCGCGGCGACCTCCCAGGTGTCGACGATGTCGCCGCCGCGGGTGGCGTGGAGGCGCTCCTGCAGGTTGACGGAGACGCAGACGTGGTTGGGGACGATGCGGACGCGCTCGCCGATGCGCGGGCGCCAGTCCGTCGCGGACAGGTCCAGCAGGCCGTGCTCCTCGGACACGGCCTTCACGACGACCTCCGGCCGGTCCAGCAGCGCCCCGAATCCCTCCCCCAGCGGCCGCAGCTCCTCGCGCGAGAGGGCCTTGGAGCCCGCGTCCACCACCGCCTGCCCGGGCACGGCCGTGCTGACCACGGTCGCCAGGACGGTGTAGGCGCACTCGTCCCAGCCGCACGCGCCGATCACCGCGGTCGTGCGGTCGTTGAAGATGTTGGTGCCGGGGCGCACCTCCGTCAGCCCGCCGATCTCGTGCGAGCGCCAGAACGTCGGGGTCGATCCGCCGCTCACCACGCGCGGCGGCAGCCCGGCGTCGCCCAGCGCGTCCACGAAGCGCGCGACGGCATCGCCCAGGGCGCGGATCGCCTCGTCCTGCCGGTCCACGTGCTGGCGGACGTGGCCGGGATAGAACATCAGCCCGCGCAGCGCGATCCCCCCGCACTCGGCCGCGGTGCGCGCGAGGGCGAGGGCATCCCCCGGCGACTGCACGCCCACGCGGCCCATCCCCGCATCCACCTCCACCAGCACGCCCGTCGTGCGCCCCGCCGCGCGGGACGCATCCGCCAGCCCACGCAGCGCCTCCGCGGAGTCCAGCCCCACGGTCAGGCGCACGTGCGGCGGCAGCGCCATCAGCCGCGCCAGCTTGCCCGCGCCGATCACCGGATAGGCCAGCAGCAGGTCGTCCACCGCGCCGGCCATCACCTCCGCCTCGCGCGGCGTGGCCACGGTGACGCCGACGGCCCCGGCGCGCACCTGCTCCGCGGCCAGGGCCGGGCTCTTGTGCGTCTTGGCGTGCGGGCGCCAGTCCAGGCCGTGCGCGCGGCAGTAGTCGGCGGCGCGGCGCAGGTTGGCGCGCATGCGGTCCACGTCCACCAGCGCGGCGGGCGTGTCCAGGTCGTCTATCCGCAGGGCTGGCGGCATCCGGCTCCAGGTGCGCAAGATTCGGGTGGGCGGCGCGGCGGCGGGAGCGTATCGTTCCCGCGTCAACCCGAGCATGGGGAATGGGAAAGATGACGATCTCGGACTACCAGCGCATCGAGCGGGCAATCGGCTACCTGGAGGCCAACTACCACCTCCAGCCGTCGCTGGCCGACGCCGCGCGAAGTGTACACCTCAGCGAGTTCCACTTCCAGCGGCTCTTCCGCCGCTGGGCGGGCATATCGCCCAAGCGCTTCCTGCAATTCCTGACCGTGGAGCACGCCAAGCGGCTGCTGGCGGAGTCGCGGCCGCTGCTGGACGCGGCGTACGGCGTGGGCCTGTCCGGCCCGGGGCGCCTGCACGACCTGTTCGTGGCGCTGGAGGCCGTGACCCCCGGCGAGTACAAGGCCCGCGGCGAGAGCCTGTCCATCCGCTACGGCTTCGCGGACACGCCGTTCGGCCCCGCGCTGATCGCTTCCACGGACCGCGGCGTCTGCGCCCTGGCGTTCTTGGGCGACGAGGGCGAGGCGGGCGCGCTGGCGGACCTGGAGCGGCGCTGGCCGGGCGCGGTGCTGCGGGAGGATGCGGCCGGCGCGGCGCGGCTGGCCGCGCGCATCTTCGGCGATGCGGACGGGAGCGAGCCGCTGGCGCTGCACGTGGCGGGCACCAACTTCCAGGTGCGCGTGTGGGAGGCGCTGCTGCGGCTGCCCGCGGGCCACCTGACGACGTACGAGGACCTGGCGGCCAGCATCGGGCGGCCGGGGGCGGCGCGGGCGGTGGCGGGGGCGGTGGCCGCCAACCCGGTGGGATACGTGATTCCCTGCCACCGCGTGATCCGCAAGCTGGGCGTGCTGGGCGGCTACCGCTGGGGCCCGTCGCGCAAGAAGGCCATCGTCGGCTGGGAGAGCGCCCGTCGGTTCGGCGACGTGGAGGTGGGGGAGGAGGCGGAGCTGGCGGTGGCGGTGGGGTAAGGCGGCGGGGTTCTCGTATCGAGCGAACAATGGTGCGAGCGGAGAGGTCCCCTCCCCGCTCTTTCCTCGCTTCCCCTCCCCCGCGGAGCGGGAGAGGGGTGGGGTCTGCGCGGGCCCCCACCCCCCGGCCCCCTCCCCCCGCGCCCGCCAGACCCTGGTGCGTTGCCAGGGCAGGCGCACGCGGCGCGTGGAGAGGGGGAGACCTGAGGTGCGCGGCGGCTGGCCTCAC
>DASTLD010000559.1:0-2198 GCA_035715345.1 Longimicrobium sp. | reverse complement strand
CGCGGCCGGAGCCGGTGGTGCAGTGGCTGGGCAACACCGGGCTGCTGGCGCAGGCCGGCGGCGCCTGGCGCGAGACCTGGTTCGCCACCGGCGGGCTGCGGCTGGAGAGCAACGACCAGCTCGAGGCGGGCAGCGTGGCGGTGCTGCCCATGCTGGGCGCGGCGTGGGTGGGGGCCCTCGGCCCCGGCGCGGACCTCAAGCTGCGCGCGGCGTACGGGCGCGGCATCCGCGCCCCGCGCACGCCCGCGCGCGAGCACCAGCGCACGCGCGAGTGGAACCTGCCCCTGCCGCTGGACCCGGAGTCGCAGTCCGGGCTGGAGGTGGGGGCGGAGCTGTACCTGGGCCATGCGTTCCGCGTGCAGGCCACGCGCTTCGACCAGCGGGCCAGCGGGCTGGCGCAGGACGTGGTGGTGGGGACGGACACCGTGCAGCACCGCGGGCGGCAGGTGGAGCGGCCGCGCTACGAGCTGCAGAACGTGGGGGCCATCGACAACCGCGGCTGGGAGATGCAGGCCCGGCTGGAGCGCGGGCCGCTGGCGCTCTCCACCGCGCTGACGCTGGTGGACAGCCGGGTGCGGCGCGTGGCGGCGCTCTACACCGGCGACCTGCGCCCCGGCGACCGCATGCTGGCGGTGCCCGCGCGCACGCTGGGGGTGGCGGCGGAGTGGAACGCGGGCGCCTGGACGGCCGCGCTCTCCGCCAGCCGCGCGTGGGACTGGATCAACTACGACCGCCTGGTTCTGGCGGAGGCGTGGGCGGCGGCGGGGCCGGAGCGCGAGGAGCTGTCCGGCGACCGCCTGCGCGACTTCTGGCGCGCCTACGACGGCGACACGGAGGTGGGCGCCACCGTGACCGCCGAGGTGCGCCCCGGCCTGCGCCTGCTGCTCACCGGCGAGAACCTGCTGGGCAGCCAGCTCGGCGAGCCTGACAACGTCACCATCCGCGCCGGCCGCACCCTCACCTTTGGCATCCGGGCCAGCTTCTGAACTGCTTTTTCACGCAGAGGTAAACAGAGAGGTTCAAAAGAGAGCCGCGGAGGAACTGCACGAGGCTCCTCCACGGCTCTCTTTTTTCCTCTCTGTTCCCCTCTGCGTGATTGGCGCTCAATCCTCAATCGCGGGTGAGTGCCATGATTTCGTCCGTGCTCATCCGCACGGTGCCGCGGCCCCGCATGTGCGCAACCAGCGCCGCACCGTCCGTGAAAGGCTGGTTGCCACGCATCCTCCGAAGTATTGCTACACCGTCCCGCATCTCCCACTCGACCCGTGTTCCAGGCCGCAGATCCAGCCGCTCGCGGATCCACTCCGGTACAGTCACACGTCCTTCTGCGCTGATCTTCATCGCTCGAATTCCCGAGATGGTCAAAGCGAGGACAGCTCGGCGAGGAGGGTGCGGGTGACGCTCTCCCAGTCGTAGCGGTCGCGGGCCACGCGGCGCAGGGCGTCCTTGTGCTTCTCGCCCAGCGCCAGGGCCCGCGGCACGTTGCGGACGATGTCGTCCACGGTGCGCGCCGGGTCCGGGTCCAGCTTCATGGCGTCCGCGTCCTCCGGCGGCAGCGCCTCGGCGATGGAGTCGATGCTGGCCTTCATCCCCGCGAAGTAGGTGCCCATGGGGAACGCGCCGGACGCCAGCGCTTCCAGGAACACCAGCGGCCCGGCCTCCTTGACCACGGAGGGAAAGATGGCCACGTCGCAGCACGCGAACAGGTGGCGCAGCTCGCGGTGCGTCAGGTAGCCGGTGAACACCACCCGGTCCGCCCGCACGTGCCGCCGCGCCGCGTCGAAGTAGGCCTCCAGCTCCCCCCGCTCGCGCAGGCCGTCGAAGAAGCGCGCCACCTTCCCCAGCTCGTCGCCCTCCCCCTCGCCGGCCACCGCGCCCTCCAGCGCGCGGCCCTGGGCCACGATGCTTTCGACGAGTTCGCGGGCGCCGTGCTCCAGCGCCCAGAGCAGCGCCTCCAGCGGCTCGCGCAGGGGGCCGTGGCCCACCACGATCAGGCGCAGCCCGGGCGCTCGCTCCAGCAGCAGCGGCAGCGCGGCCACCACCTCCTGCACGCCCTTGGCGGAGATCAGCCGCCCCACGTACAGCAGCGTGGGCGCAGTCTCCCAGGGCACCGCGTCCAGCCGCGCCTCCACGTCCGCGTCCGGCAGCTTGCCGTCGTAGCCGCGCGCGGCGGTGAGCGCCGCCTCCAGCGCCGCGCG
>DASTLD010000558.1:0-12667 GCA_035715345.1 Longimicrobium sp. | reverse complement strand
AGCCCCTCCCCCGAAGTTGGGGGAGGGGCGGCGAGGAACGAGCGGGGAGGGGGCCTCCGCCCTCTGGAGGCACCGCGCACACGCACACCATCCTGCGCGTGCGAGGCGTCGCCCGCACGCAGGCATCCGCCCCATGCACCGGCCTTCCCCCTCTCCCACGGCAGTTTGTGGGAGAGGGACAGCGCGGGCTCCGGGACGCGACGACCGTCGCGCGCCCGGAGCCCGCGCAGGGTGAGGGCCCGCGGTTGACACAACCCCGCGCCCGCCCTACGTTTGCGCGCATCCGGACGGCCTGCGGCACGCGGCCGCCCGCACGCGCCAGCCCCAGGACCGCGGCCGCCGGCCCCGGTCCTTTTTCGTTCCGCCGCTTCGTTGCGCCCAGCCGCCCCGCGCCGCATCTTTGCTGCCTGACATGAGCCGAACCGCACTGGTCACCGGGGCCACCGGCTTCGTGGGCGGCCACCTGGTGCAGCGGCTGGCCGCGGACGGGTGGCGCGTGCGCGCGCTGGTGCGCGCCGGCAGCGACACCCGCACGCTGGAGCGCCTGGGCGCCGAGCGCGTGGTGGGAGACCTGCACGCCGTGGACGCGCTGCGCCAGGCCGCGGACGGCGCGGACACCGTCTTCCACCTGGCGGCGCTGACCATCGCCCGCGGCGAGGAGCCGTTCGTGCGCGCCAACGCCGAGGGCACGCGCAACCTCGTGCGCGCCCTGCTGGCGGCGACGCATCGCCCGCGGCGGCTGGTGTACCTGAGCTCCTACGCCGCCTGCGGTCCCGCGCGCCACGGCCGCCCCCGCCGCGCGGACGACGCGCCCGAGCCGCTGACCGCGTACGGGCGGACCAAGCTGGCGGGCGAGGCGGCGCTGGCGGGGCTGGAGGGGTCCGGCGTGGGCGCCGCCATCCTGCGCGCGCCGCCGGTCTACGGGCCCGGCGACAGGGCGCTGCTCCCCTACTTCCGCCTGGTCAAGCGCGGCCTGGCCCCCGCCCCCGCGGGCCCCGAGCTGCGCACGCACATGGTGTACGTGGAGGACCTGGCCGCCGCCCTCGCGCGCGCCGCCGACGCTCCCGCGGGCACCTACCACGTGGCGGAGCCGGTGGAGCACCCCTGGGGCGCCGTGGTCCGCGCCATCGGCGGGGCGCTGGGCAGGAAGCCAGTGCGCGTGCCGCTGCCCCCGGCGCTGGTGCGCGCGGCGGGCGCCGTCGCCGGGTGGTTCGGCGGGCTGGGCGTGTTCAACCGCGAGAAGGCGGACGAGATGCTGGCCCCCGCCTGGGTGTGCGACCTGGCCGGCCTGGAGGCGGTGCTGCCGCCCGGCACGGCCACCCCGCTGGAGGTGGGCATCGGGCGCACCGCCCGGTGGTACCGAGAGAACGGATGGGTTTGATGTCGACTGCGGAGCAGACGGTACGGGAAACGGTGGACCTCTTCGACAAGTGCCGGCGCTTCACGGCCGCGCGCGAGATGATCGGCCGCGGCCTGTACCCGTACTTCCAGCCGATCGAGGCCTCGCACGACACCGAGGTGGTGATCCGCGGCGAGACCAAGATCATGGTGGGGTCCAACAACTACCTGGGCCTGACCCACCACCCCTACGTGCTGGAACGGGCCAACGAGGCGCTGTACCGCTACGGCACCGGCTGCACCGGCAGCCGCTTCCTGAACGGCACGCTGGACCTGCACGAGCAGCTCGAGGAGCGGCTGGCCCGGCTGATGGGGGCGGAGGCCGCGCTGGTCTACAGCACCGGCTACCAGACCAACCTGGGGGTGATCTCCGGCCTCGTCTCGCGCGGCGCGGTGGTCATCCAGGACAAGCTGAACCACGCCTGCCTGCTGGACGGCGCGCAGATGTCCGTGGGCGAGCTGGCGCGCTACAGCCACGGCGACATGGCCGGCCTGCGGCGCCAGCTCGAGCGCCACCGCGACGCGCCCGCGGGCGTGCTCATCGCCACGGACGGCGTGTTCTCGATGGAGGGCAACATCGTGGACCTGCCCACCATCGTGGACCTCAAGGAGGAGTACGGTGCGCGCCTGCTGGTGGACGACGCCCACTCCATCGGCGTGCTGGGGCCCAACGGCGGCGGCACGGCGGAGCACTTCGGCCTGCAGGACCGGGTCGATCTCACCATGATCACGTTCTCCAAGTCCTTCGCCTCCATCGGCGGCGCCGTGGCGGGGCCGGACGACGTGATCCACTACCTCAAGCACCACTCCCGGCCGCTCATCTTCAGCGCCAGCATGCCGCCGGCGGCGGTGGCCACGGTCGTGGCCTGCCTGGACATCATGGAGCAGGAGCCGGAGCGGCGCGCCTCGCTGTGGGCCAACGCGGACTACCTGCGCTCCGGCCTGCAGTCCATCGGCTTCGACACCGCCGGCTCGGTCACGCCCATCATCCCCGTGACGTCGGGCAACATCGAGCAGACCTTCATCTTCTGGCGCGCGCTGTTCGACGCGGGCGTCTTTACCAACCCCGTGCTGCCGCCCGCGGTGCCGGAGAACCAGTGCCGCCTGCGCACCTCCGTCATGGCCACGCACACGCACGAGCAGCTGGACCGCGTGCTGGACGCCTTCGGCCGCGTGGGCCGCGGGCTGGGACTCCTGCCCGAAGCCGCATGACCACCGCTTCGCCCGCCGCGCCCGCCCGCCCGGCGGGCGCGCCGTTCCGGATCCGCGAGATCCCCTCCGGCGAATCGCTCCGCCCCTTCATCGACCTCTCCTGGACCCTGAACGCGGCGGACCCCAACTGGGTGCCGCCGCTGCGCATGGTCATCGGCCAGGTGCTGGACCGGAAGAAGCACCCCTTCCACCAGCACGCGGACGTGGCCTACTTCCTGGCCGAGCGCGGCGGCAAGCCGGTGGGGCGCATCGCCGCGGTGGTCAACCACCAGTACAACCGGTTCCACGACGACCGCACCGGCTTCTTCGGCTTCTTCGAGTGCGTGGATGACGCGGAGGTGGCGCGGGGGCTGGTGGAGGCGGCGGCGGAGTGGCTGCGGGCGCGCGGGCGCGACCGCATGCTGGGGCCGATGAACTTCTCCACCAACGACGAGCTCAGCTCTCCCGGCACGCTCATCGACGGCTTCGACCGCCCGCCGCTGGTGATGATGTCGCACAACCCGCCCTACTACGGCGCGCTGATGGACGGGGCGGGGCTGGCCAAGAGCAAGGACCTGGTCGCCTACTGGATCCCCAGCCCGCAGCCGACGGAGCGCGTCAAGCAGGGGCTGGCGCGGCTGACCCGGCGCATCGGCATCACCATCCGCTCCGCGCGGATGAAGGACCTCAAGGAAGAGGTGCGCCGCGTCCAGGAGGTGTACAACGCCGCCTGGAGCCGCAACTGGGGCTTCGTGCCCATGACCGAGGCCGAGTTCAACTTCATGGCCAGGGAGATGCGGCCCGTCGTGGACCCGGACCTGGTGCTGCTGGCGGAGAAGGACGACGGCGAGCCGATCGGCTTCCTGCTCTGCCTGCCGGACCTGAACCGCGCCTTCATCAAGATCCGCGACGGCCGGCTGTTCCCCTTCGGGGCGCTCAAGTTCCTGTGGCACCGCCGCGGCATCGACACGCTGCGCACGCTGACGCTGGGCATGAAGCCCGGCTACCAGCACCTGGGCCTGGGCACGGCCATGTACACGCACGCGCTGGGCGTGGCCGCCTCCAAGGGCTACGTGGCGGGCGAGGCCTCGTGGATCCTGGAGGACAACCACGAGATGCGCCTGGCCATGGACAAGCTCGGCGCCAGCGCCTACAAGACCTACCGCGTGTACGAGCGCGCGCTCTGAGCGGAGCGTCCACATCACTGGACGGCCGTTTGGGGATGTATTACGTTGGAGGCGTCCAACGCAGGAGGGAACATGACCGCGCGTGACGAGAGGATCTACCGCAAGCTGGTGCGGCTGGCGGGCGGGGGCCAGCTGGTGCACGAGGCGCTGCGGGAGCTGAGCAGGCGGCGGCGAGCCGCACCCGACCTCGAAGAGGTCGTGGACTACATCGTCGCCAGACGGCAGCCCACCAGAGCATGAACGGCCAGGCAATCGCCTGGCCGTTTCGCTTTCCGACACCCATCGAACCGATTCGTCTTCCTCGCCACGGTCTACCTTCCGGGACGGTACGCGCGGGAGGCCGGGCCGCTGAACCCGGCCGGGCAGGCGGCCATCGCGGTGCTCGTCTTCGTTTTGCGGCTACCGGTACTCCTCGCAGCCCACGCCGTCGTGGTCCCGGTCGAGCCGGTGCGGGTCGGCCCCCTCCACGCGAACGGCGGCCCCGATGTCCGCGCAGTCGAGATCGGGTCCCGGGGGCGGATAGGCCAGCAGGCCGTCGCTCCTCCGCAGTGCCGGCTCCGGTTCCAGATCCGTTGCCGCCGGCTCCACTTCGGCGAGCGCATTCGGCGCCGGCGGCAGGGGTTCCGTGTAGGTGTCCGCGGGCTCCGGGGCGGCGTGCAGCGTCTGTGGCGAGCCTGTCTCTCCGCCGCAGCCGGAGAGCAACAGCACGCAGGGAAGGGCAATCAGGACGGCAATGGAACGCATGATCGACAGCCAGTGGAGAGGAGACGGCGCGGAGCGAGGCTGGCCACGAAACGGCGAACAGGTGTCGAAAACGAGCGCACCTATCGATAAAGCTTATTTTGCGGAGCGGGAAAGCAGAAGGGGCAGCGCGCCTGGCGCTGCCCCTTTGATCGTCCGGCCCCAGGGGTCGTGCCTACTTTATGGCCTGCTCGGCGGTGCGCTTGGCGGGGCCCTCGGGCGACTTGGGGCGCTCCGCGGGCGAGCGGCCGGCGGAGCGGATGCTGATCACCTTGTTCAGCAGGTCGAACCAGAACGGCGCGCCCAGCGAGATGGCGATCGCCGTCAGCAGCAGCCCGAAGATCTTCAGCAGCAGCGGCCCCAGGTGCCGTCCCGCCGGCCACTCGAAGCGCGCCTCCCTCTCCGGCGCCGGCTGCTGTGCGGCCGCGCCGGGCGCCCGCATGACCGGCCGTCCGGTGGCCGTGGTATCCGGCTTCGCGTGCCACCGCGCCCACCCGATGCGCACGAACTCGTCCGGCGTCCACCCCAGCTTCAGCTCCATGCTGTCGAGCCGCGCCAGGGCAGTCCTGTAAACCTCCGCCGCGCGACGGACGGCGGCCGTGTCGACCGCACCGGTATCCTGCGACGCCGGCGTCTGGACGTTGGCGGGAGGCGGATTGGGAACCGTCGTGTCGCCCGTGTCGGGGGGGACGGTAGAGGTATCCGGGACCGTCGTCCTGTTCGCCGTACCCGTATCTCGCTGGGTGGTATCCGCCGGGGCGGCCTCGCCGCGGCGGGCGATGTCCAGGGCGCCGGCGGTGGCGGCGGCGCGGTTGGCCATCGCGGTGGCGAGCTGGTCGTTCTCCGAGAGCTGGCGCCACATCTGGAGGGTGTCCGCGTTCATCACCAGCGCGGTCACCAGGCCGATGACGAACAGGATGAGCTGCGTCTTGCGCTTGTACGAGCCGGAGACGCGGTCCATCGCGTTGTTGAACCACACCTCCACGCTGTCGTGCAGGTTCTGCAGCTTCGTCTGCGCGGCGGCCATCTGGTTGGCGACCGCCAGCCGGAGGTCGGCGGGCAGCGCGGCGTTGTTGGCGAGCTGCGCTTCCAGGTGCGTGATCTGCTCCTTCACGTCGCGCGGCGATTCCTTCTTGAGCAGCTCGATGATGCGCTTCACCTCCGGGTGCGCCTCCGCTTTCGCGCCCTTGCTCTCGAGCGTCTCGTCCTCGTAGCCGAGCTCGTCCAGCAGCGCCATCGCGAAGCTGCGCGCGGGGATGTACGAGGGCAGGCGCGATTTGCCGGTGACGACGCCCTGCGTGCGCAGCGGCTTGATCAGGTGGTGGTTGTAGAGCTTCTCGATCAGGTCGAGACCGGGCGCTCGCGATTCAGGCTTGTCGGTGCGGGTTTCGCCCCCTTGCTGCGCCTCCCCCGCGCGAGTTGCCGGCGGCTGGCCTGTCCCCGCTTCGCCGGCCGGCGTGCTTTGCCCCGTGTTGTCGCCAGGGGGCGTGGCCGGCTCCTCTTTCGGCCGGGGCTTCAGCGCGGCCTGCGCCTTCGCCAACGCCGCATCGTCCGTCAGGTCGTCGAGCAGGCGGCCCAGGCCGCGCGCCAGCTCCTTGCCGCGCAGGTTGAGCACGGCGGCGATGTACTCGTTGACCGCGGTCGCGAACAGGCTCAGCAGCAGGTACACGAAGATGAGCCCGATCACGACGTCCAGGATCTCCAGGCCGAACATCGGTGCCTCGTTTGGGAGGGGTGGGAAACGGGAGGATGGGGAGAGGAGCGCGGCTTGCCCGGCAGCCTGCGATTGGATGGGCGGACGAAGCGTGTTTCGCCCCGCGACGCGAGAAGAGGAGACTCCGCGGGATTCGCCGGCACAACGGCGGTGCGTGGACCGCACCTACATGAGTGCGGCGGGCATCCTTCCGGCGCAACTATTTTCACGGATTCCGGGAGATGCGACGGGGGAGCTGAACCATTTCCTGGCGCCGGGCCCGCCGCGTGCACAACTTTCCGGCGGATAGCGGCGGGGGGATTCCGACCAGGCGGAGGTGAAGCATGCTCACGCTGGCTCAGCGGCAGGGAGAGGCGAGGCCGGCGCCCGCGGGCCTGTGGCGGCGCGCCGCGGCCCCGGGCGTGCTCGCGCCCTCCGGCGGCGCGCGCGACGTCGGCGCGGAGGCGGGGCTGCCGCGCTTCCTGCACGACTTCGGACGCATCGCCACGCACCCTTCACCCGCTGCCCAGCCCCTGGCCGTCGGCGGGGTGAACGACGCGAGCGAGCACCAGGCCGACGCGGCGGCCTCGCAGGTGATGCGGATGCCCGGCGCGGGCGGCTCCGGCGCGCCCTCCATCGGCCCCGCCCCCGCCGCCGTGCAGATGAAGGCCGGCGGCCCCGGCGGCGCGGAGGTGGCCCAGGCGCCGCCCGTGGTGCACGACGCGCTGCGCTCGCCGGGTCAGCCGCTCCCGGCCTCCGCCCGCGCCTTCTTCGAGCCGCGCTTCGGGCACGACTTCGGCCAGGTGCGCGTGCACGCGGACCCGCTGGCGGCGCGGTCGGCCGCGTCGGTGAACGCCGCCGCCTACACGGTGGGCAACCACGTGGTGTTCGGGAGCGGCCGCTACGCGCCCGAGAGCGGCGAGGGGCAGCGGCTGATGGCCCACGAGCTGGCGCACGTGGTGCAGCAGCGGTCCGGCGCGCCGTCGGTGCAGCGCTTCCACCTGCCGCACGGCGCCGACCCCGCCCACCAGGTGGACGAGTCGTCGGTCATCGCGCCGACGTTCAGCGACCTGCTCGCGACCGTCCAGGCCATCATCTCCGCCGCGACCATGCCGGGCTCCACCCAGGTCAACATGGACGACTTCGTCCAGAAGGCCGGCGGGCAGCCCGTGACCAAGGCCGTCGACAAGGCGCTGGGCACCAAGTCCACGCCCAAGGGCGGGTCGATGCTCAACTTCCGCTACCAGTTCACCTGCCGCTGCGGCTTCCTGGACCTGCGGCACTTCCTGCAGCTGATGTACATCGCCAACTTCGTCGCCTCGGCGTTCCCGGGCACCAGCGGCAACCGGGTGGCCACGAAGAAGGGGCGCGAGCACGAGCTGACCTCGGAGTCGGAGTCGCGGTTCGGGCCCGAGGACACGGTGAGCAACGCGCTGGGCGCGTACACGGGGCAGAACCTGGCCGGGCTCCCGCAGGCCGGTCCGCTCTTCGACGCCATCAAGGCCACGCTGGAGCGCTGCGGGCCGGTGGACTGGACCAGCCTGAGCCCGTCCAGCCAGGACGTCATCAAGCACCACTACGGCGACCTGGTGCCCGACTTCAAGCCGAAGAAGGCGGGCGACCTGGTCCCCAAGAACCAGAACACGACCGCGCTCCCCGACATCCTCAGCATCCCGGAGTGCGGAGGAAAGGAGCGCTCGTTCCCGTTCATGCTGGACGAGGACGACCCGGACCGGAAGACGATCTCCGGCAAGGCGTTCGACAAGGGCGCCGCCGGGCTCACCAGCGACAGCGAGATCCGCGACTTCGTCGCCACCCAGCGCCCGGAGCACATCCAGGGGCTGGCCGCCGCGGAGAAGGTGCGGCTGGTCAAGCGCCTGCTGCAGGGGTACGTGCACGACGACGACATCACCGCCGTCGAGTCCATCTACAACCGCTCCAGCTCGGCGGAGCGGGCGCAGATCCGGGCCGCTGTCAACCCCGACGACCTGTGGAGCGTGGGACAGCGCACGCGCCTGCGGTCGCTCTTCTCGACGCCCTGACGCGCGCGGCTACGCCCGCGGCCGGGTCGCGACGTACAGGCCGCGGCCGGCCAGGCCGTGCGGATCGTGGATGGGATCGAGCCCCGCGGCGCGGAAGGCGTCCAGCGTCTGCTCCACCGTGAACAGCCCCAGCTCGTGCCGCTCCACGAAGTGCTCCGGCCCGTCCGGCCGCAGCACCAGGTACGAGAACTCCAGCACGCAGCCGTCGCCCTCGACCAGGGTGCGTGCGCCGCGCGCCACCTTGAGGTCCGGCCCGTCCACCACGTCCAGGTGGAGGTAGCGGTCGCGGACGACTTCCCGGGCCAGCCACGGCTCCACCACCATCACCCCGCCCGGCTCCAGGTGCCGCGCCAGGTTGGCGACGGCCTGCCGCAGGCGCGGCTCCGTGCGCATGTAGCCGATGGCGCTGAACAGGCAGGTGACGGCGTCGAAGCGGCGGCCCAGGTCGAAGGAGGTCATGTCGCCCGCGTACAGCTCCGCGGCGGGCACCGCGCGGCGGGCCATCTCCAGCAGCGTGGGGTCCAGGTCCACGCCCGCCACGCGGTAGTGCTCCGCCAGGTGCGCCAGGTGCCTGCCGCTGCCGCAGGCCACGTCCAGCAGCCGGTTTCCGCCGCTGCGCAGGTGCTCCTGGATGATGCCGTGCAGCGCCTCCGCCTCCGCCGCGTAGTCCTTCCAGGCGTAGACGGCGTCGTACAGCTCCGCCGAGCGCGCGTAGGGCGACACCGCGCCGCCGGCCGTCATCGCCCGCCCCCGTGCGCTTCCCATTCCTCGCGCAGGATGCCGAAGAGCAGCACGTCGTAGAAGCGCCCCTTGATGAGCTGGTGCGCGCGCAGGGTGCCCTCCGGCCGCATCCCCAGCCGGCGCAGCACGGCCGCGGAGGCGGCGTTCTCCGCGATGCAGTGGGCGTGGGCGCGGTCCAGCCCCCACCTGCCGAAGCCCCAGTCCAGCAGCGCGCGCCCGGCCTCCACCGCGTAGCCGCGGCCCCAGTGCGCGGGCGCCAGCTCGTATCCCATGTCCGCCACCGGCCACGCCTCGCCGTCGCGGCGCAGGCCCACGTTGCCGATCACGTCCCCGCCGTCCTCCAGGGTGATGGCCAGCTGCACGCGGGTGCGCGGCCGCTCCTGCGCCCAGCCCACGAAGCGGTCCACCTGCGCGCAGGCGTCCAGCTCGCCCACGAGCTCGCGGCCGTCGAACCGGAGGAAGCGGGGATCGTTCTGGTACGCGTGCATGGCGCGCCAGTCGTCCTCGTGGAAGTCGCGCAGCAGCAGGCGTTCGGTGTGGAGAATCACGGCCGGGCGGGGGGGGATGCGGGGCGTGGATGAACCGCAAAGATGCGCGGGTTCCGGCCCGCCCGCAAACGGCCGGCGGCGCCGCGCGGCGCAGGACGTTGCCGCCGTTGCGGTTGACGCACGGCGCGCGAATGGCGATACTCCTTTCGCGGGCCCGTTCGAACGCTCGTCCCCGCCTTCCCGCCGGTGCCATCCACCGGCGGGAATTGCTTTGCCGTCGCTCACCTTTCCGCACCGCGGCCCCCGTCCAGATGATCGCCGGCATCGTGCTCGCCGCCGGGCGCTCGCGCCGCATGGGGCAGCCCAAGGCGTTCCTGCGCGCGGCCCACGGCACCTTCCTGGAGACGGCGGTGCGCGCGCTGCGCGAGGGGGGATGCGGCGACGTGGTGGTGGTGGCGGGGCCGGAGACGGACCCGGCGGCCGCGCGCATCGCGGCGGAGGCGCGGCGGCTGGGCGCGCGCGTGGCGGTGAACCCGGAGCCCGGGTCCGAGCAGGTGGACTCGCTGCGCTGCGGCCTGCGCGCGCTGCGCGGCGACGCGGAGGCGGCGGTGGTGGCGCCGGTGGACGTGCCGGACGCGTCGCCCGGGCTGGTGCGCGCGCTGGTCGACGCCTTCGGGCGCACGGGCGCGCCGGTGGCCGCCCCGGCGCGCGGCGGGCGGCACGGGCACCCGGTCCTCTTCAGCCGCGCGGTGTTTGCCGAGCTGCTGGATGGCGACCTGCCGGACGGGGCGCGCGGCGTGGTGCACGCGCACGCGGCGGAGCTGGCGGAGGTGCCGGTGGACGCGCTGCCCGCGGACGTGGACACGCCCGACGACTACCGCCGCTGGCGCGGGGACGCGTGAGCGGGCGCCTGTCCCCCGCGGACGCGGTCCGGCTGGCCCGCGAGGCGCTGGAGGGCGGCGAGCCCATGGCCGCCGCCACCGTGCTGGACGCGGAGGGCGACGGAGCACCGTCGCCCGGCGAGCGGCTGTGCGCCTGGGCGGACCGGCACGCCGGCACGCTGGGCAGTGCGCAACTCGACGAGGCCGCCGTCCGTATCGCCCGGGCGGCGCTGGCGGAGGACGGGCCGGCGGGCGCGCGGCAGGTGGAGGCGGGCGGCGTCCGCTGCACCCTGTTCGTGGAGGCGTACCGCCCGCCGCCGGAGCTGGTCATCGTGGGCGCCGGCCACATCGCCCGCCCGCTGTGCACCCTGGGGGCGCTGCTCGGCTTCCGCGTCACGGTGCTGGACGACCGGCCGGAGTTCGCCACGCGCGAGCGCTTTCCGGAGGCGGCGGAGGTGCGGCGCGCGGACTTCGCCGACCCGTTCCGCGGCGTAGGCATCGGCCCCCGCACGCACCTGGTGCTGGTGACGCGCGGCCACAAGTACGACTTCGACGCCCTGCGCGGCGTCCTGCGCCGCGACGCGGTGCCGGCGTACGTGGGGATGGTGGGCAGCCGCCGGCGCACGCGCGCCGCGCTGCAGGCGCTGGCGGACGAGGGCATCGACCCGGCGCGGCTGCGCGCCATCCACGCGCCCGTGGGGCTGGACGTCCGCGCGGAGACGCCGGGAGAGATCGCCGTGGCCATCGCCGCCGAGCTGGTGCTGGTGCGCCGCGGCGGCACGGGGCAGCCCCTGCGCGACCGCGAGCGGGTGGCGGAGCGCTGGGTCACGCGGGAGCCGGGCACGCAGGACTGAGAGGGATCGGCCGGACCGATGTACCGCACCTGCATCTTCTGCGCGGCGGACCTGGGCGCCAACGGCGCCGTCGAGCCGTTCCCGGTGGGGCGCAGCCTGGCCTTCGACGGGTGGAAGGGGCGGCTGTGGGCGGTCTGCGGAAAGTGCGGCCGCTGGAACCTGGCGCCGATGGAGGAGCGCTGGGAGGCGGTGGAGGCGGCCGAGCGGCTGTTCCGCGACAGCCGCCTGCGCGTGCAGTCGGAGAACATCGGCCTGTGCCGCCTGCCGGACGGCACCCGCCTGATCCGCGTGGGCCAGGCCCTGCCCGGCGAGCTGGCCGCCTGGCGCTACGGCGACCAGCTCGTGCGGCGGCGGCGGCAGTACCTGGTGCTGGGCGCGGCCTCCGCCGCGGCGGGACTGGCGGTGGTGGGCGGCACCATCGCGCTGGGCATCGGCGGCGCGCTGGCCAGCCTGGGCGGCACCCTGGCCAACACGGTCAACCACCGCCAGCAGCAGAAGGTCATCCACCGCATCCCGGCGTCGCTCTCGCCCACGGGAGCGGCGGTCAGCATCCGCCGCTGGCACGTGCAGGGCGCGCAGCTGGCGGTGGACCGGGACGACGGCGGCATCGAGCTGCTGATCCCCGACTTCGACCGCGAGCGGCAGAAGGCGGACGGCTGGGGCCGCACCGTCTTCGGCTCGTCGGAGCTGGCGCTGCGCGGCGCCGATGCGCGCACGGTGCTGGGGCGGGCCATGGTGCACGTCAACCGCCGCGGCGCCAGCCGCGACCGCGTCCGCAACGCGGTGGGGCTGCTGCAGGAGGCGCCGTCGGCGGAGGCGTACCTGCGGCGGCAGGCGGAGCGCGGCAGCGTGCTGGGCAGGCGCGTGTACCGCGAGGACCTGCAGCTCTCGCCCGTGGGCGCGCTGGCGCTGGAGATGGCGCTGCACGACGAGCAGGAGCGCCGCGCGCTGCAGGGCGAGCTGGCCGGGCTGGAAGCCGCGTGGCGGCAGGCGGAGGAGATCGCCGAGATCGCCGACGCGCTGCCGGACGTCCCCGCGCCGGAGCCGCCGCGAATCCACCCGGCCGCCTGAGCCTGCGGAGGTCGCCCATGTACCGCAGCTGCATCTTCTGCTCGGGCGATCTCGGCCAGAACGACGCGCTGGAGCGGTTCCCGGTCGGCCGCAGCGTCGCGTTCGACGGGGAGAAGGGGCGGCTGTGGGCCGTCTGCCCGCGGTGCGCGCGGTGGAACCTGGCGCCGCTGGAGGAGCGCTGGGAGGCCCTGGACGACGCCGAGCGCCTCTTCCGCGGGTCGCGGCTGCGGGTGCAGCGCGAGAACATCGGGATGGCGAAGCTGCGCGACGGCGCCCGTCTGGTGCGCGTGGGCGAGGCGCTGGCGGGCGAGCTGGCGGTCTGGCGCTACGGCGAGACGCTGGAGCGGCGGCGCAGGCGCCACCTGCTGCTGTCCGGCGCC
>DASTLD010000557.1:0-4580 GCA_035715345.1 Longimicrobium sp. | reverse complement strand
CCGCCGCGAAGCCGCGGTGCGCGGGCGCACGGCCGACAGCGCCGTGACCACGAAGTAGGCGACGAGCAGCCCCGCCGCCTGCGACGACTCGATGCCCCGCGCGAAGGCCACCAGCGAGCCGGTGATCCCCATCACCAGCATCGCGCCGACGAACACCATCCCGCTCCGGCGGTGCAGCCCCGCGCCCTTCCGCGCCGCGAGGGCGGCGTACCCGGCCGGGATGGCCAGCAGGCCGGCGGCAATGTGGATCACCAGGGTGATCGGCATGGCGGGCTCCGGCTCAGGGGTGGAATGCGGACGCGGCGCGGGCCCGCTCCATCCAGCGGGGCACGTCCACGCCCTTCCAGACCAGCCACACGGCCAGTGATCCCTCGCCGACCAGCGCCGCGGGCAGGATGAACGGGGACAGCGCGGCGCCGAACGCGGGTGCCACGAACGCGGCGAACGACGACACCACGTAGCTCGCGCCGCCCACGGCCAGCAGCACGCCCAGCGCGCGGGGCAGGAACCCCGACCGGGCCGCCAGCCAGCCGAGCAGCACGCACTGGAACCCGAAGAACGCCATCCCCCCGCCCGCGCCCTGCCCCTGCAGCCCCAGGAGCGCCAGCGCGAGTGCCTCGGCCTGCCCCGGCGGGATGGCGGCCAGGTACGGCTCGCCGCCCAGCAGGAGCAGCGGCGCCAGTCCCAGCAGCGACGCCGCGGTCCCCGCCGCCACGCCGGCCACGCCCAGCGACGCCGCCAGGCGCGAGACGCCCGGCCCCGCCGGCCTGAGCAGCGCGTAGAGCAGGACGGTCACGCCCAGGTAGAGCGCGCCGGCCAGCAGGTTGGACGCGAAGCCCAGGCGGAACAGCGTCTCCGAGGCCTCCAGCCTGGCCGCGGTGGCCGCCGCGTCGCCGCGCACGACCACGCCGGTCTGCGCCAGGACCGCGAACAGGCCGGTGGCGACGACGCCCAGCCAGAGCGCGCCCGCGGCCCGCGCCTGCATCCGCACCGGCGCGGCCGTGTCCGGCGCCCGCGCCGCTCCGCCGGCGACGGGCGCGGCGTGCGGGCGCGGTGCGGCTCCAATGGCCATGTCCTGCATCTCGTTATTCCTCCGTCTGCGGTTTTCAGGGTCGGGAGCCCGCTACCGGGCCCAGCGCGTGTCGGCCAGGACCACGGAGGTCTCGATCTGCCGGTCGGGGATGGACCAGTAGGTCCGGAGCAGCTCTTCGCGGTCCGGGTCCGGCACCAGGGCAAAGCCGTTGCGCCGGTAGAAGCCGATGGCCCAGGTGGCGGCCGCCCAGGTGCCCACCAGGACCGGCTTGGGCGTCAGCCCCCGTACGTGGCGCAGGAGCGCGCTGCCCACCCCGCTGCGCTGCGCCGCCGGGAGCACGTACGCGTGGCGGACCAGCGCGACGGACCCGCGGTCCTGGATGCCGGCGACGCCCAGCAGCCGCCCGCCCGCGTCCGCCACGCGGAACACCACGCCCTCCGCGATGGCCCGCTCCAGCTCGTCCAGCCCCAGGTAGGGCTCGCGCCACCGGTCCGCCGGGATCACGCCCCGGTACGCCTGCGCCGCCTGGTTGATGACGGCCAGCATCTCCGGCAGGTCCGCGTCGTCGCGCTTGCGGATCAGCATCGCTCGTCGTGGTCGCGGCGGAGGGGGCGTGGCCTCAGCGGCGCCCGGCGGCCGGCAGCGGGCGCATCACCTTGTCGAGCACGATGCGGGCGGCGCGGCGGCCGATCTCCTCGCCGGCCTCGTTGGAGAAGCGGTAGTGCACGCCGCCGTAGATGCGCGAGTCGGAGACCTGCTGCACCCACTCGTCCCAGCTCGGCAGCACCTGCACGACCGCGTTGGGGATGGCCTGCGAGCTGACCCGCACGCCCCCCGGCGGCCGCTGCCCCACCTCCGCCGCCATGATGGTGGCGTGCGCGGCGGCCGCGGTGCAGTGCCCGCACGGGTACTCGGGAAAGTTGGGGGTGGCCAGCAGCGGCACCCAGGCGGCGTCCGCGGTGGTGGCGTCGTTGCCGTCCGCGTCGCCGTTGCGGATGGCGGTGATGGGGCGCCAGTAGTTGTAGTGCAGCTTGGCGACGACCATGGCCTGCGCGGCGTCGTCCAGCGCCATCTGGAACAGCGCGAACATGCGCGCGTTCTGCACCTGCGTGCGCCCGGGCGCCTCCGCCGCCGCGCGCAGCGCCGGCGTCAGGTCGAACGCCTGCCGGTAGCGCGCCACCAGCGTCTGCACCGGCGTACGCTCCGTGCTGTTGCGCCCGCCCAGCCGCCGCACCTCCTCGTAGTCGCGCGCCCAGGTCTCGCTGTCCAGCGCCGGGGGCGGCGGCGGGCGCAGCGCGTCGGCGCTGCCGATGGCCCAGGGGCGCATGGCCGCCCAGTACGGCTCCAGGCCGGGCAGCGACGCGCCGATCCACTCGCCCGGCGTGGTGCGCGGGCGGTAGGGCGTCTGCGCGATGGTGGAGTCCATGCCCCCCGCCGTCCGCGCCGCCGCGGCCGCCTGCTCGCCGATCTGGCGCCCGGCCTCCTTGGCGGGGCCGTCCGCGATGCCGGCCATGGAGAGCAGGTAGGTGTCGTCCAGCGCGCTCTTCTGCGCGGGGAAGTGGTGCAGCAGCACGCGGTAGGCGGCGGTGGCCGCGGCGGCGTCCTGCGAGGCGGTGCGGTCGCCCGCGGGCAGGTCCAGGTAGCTCTCGTAGCGGCGGTCGATGGCGTTGACCGCCTCGAACATGGCCAGCGCCACCCGCGTCTGCGCCCGCATGGTCTCGGGCGTTCCTCCGCCGGTGGCCTGCAGGGAGCTGCTGATGCGGTAGGCGAACTCGTACCAGTCGGTCACCGTGTCCGCCGCCGCCGGCCGGGCAAAGGCCAGGGCGGCCGCCGCGATGATGCTCAGGACTGCTCGACGCATGATCTCTCTCTCCTCGGATTCGTTCTCTCAGCAGGGCGATCCCACACTCCCGCGCCTGCGCCGGACCGTGCAGCCGAAGCGCGCCGGCTGCGATGTGGTGATATACTCTACTACAACACCTAACCACCGCGCAAGTGTCTTGTAGAGGCAAGCCGACCGAGCGGGCTCACTCCGAGGAGAAGTGGTGATGGTGGCTGGACTTAGCGAGACTGGAGCGTGACGCGGATGCCGGTGCGGGCCCGGCGATTGAAGAAATCGCGGCAACGAAAACGTGAAGTCCGCCTGCGCGGACTGAACGGGAGGGATCCACGCGCCGGGCGGAGAGCGGCGCATGTCCAAGGGTAGAGACGCCCCGCCGGGGCGTCTCTACGGGGTTAGCCTTGCTGCGGCAGGTTGCAAGGCGAGCCACCCTTCGCCCTCTCCCACGGCAGTTTGTGGGAGAGGGACAGCGTGCGCGGCAGGACGCGACGAAGTCGCGCGCCTGACGTGCACGCAGGGTGAGGGCCCCGCGACGAAGTCGCGCGCCGGCGGGGCACGCAGGGCGAGGGCCTACCCCGGGTCGCGGTACCGGCGCAGGCGCACCGCCGCGGCCAGGAACACCGCCGCGAGCGCCAGCCCCACCCACAGCCCCGGCGACGCCAGGAACCGCCCCGGCGTGATCACGGCCTGCGGGTGGAACGGGACCTGGGTGCTCTCCAGGTGGGGGACGAAGGCCTCGCCGTACCAGCCGAGCAGCCGGTACACGGCGGTGGACGCCAGGTAGGAGGTGTCCATCGTCAGCTTCTCCAGCCCGCCCAGCGCCAGCGGCGGCAGCAGCGCCCAGAGCGCCGCCGTCCGCCGCGCCCAGCCGGAGGCCAGCAGCAGGAAGGCGTACACCGGCGCCAGCCACAGCGACACCACCGGCAGCGCGTACAGCAGCATCCCCCACAGGCGGAGCAGCCGCACCTCGCGCCACAGGACGGACACGTCCTGCCCCGTGACCGCCACCACGACGGTGCTCACCAGCAGCATGGCCACGTGCATGGCCACGATGGCCGCGAGGGTCGCCAGCGGCAGGACCACCAGCGGCAGGGCGGCCTTGGCCAGGACCGTGGCCGGGTCGGAGACCGGCAGCGACTTCCAGAACAGGATGCTGCGGTCGCGCCGCTCGCCGCTCAGCGCCTCCAGGCAGTAGAAGGCGCCGATCACGAACGCCGCCAGCAGCATCACGAACGCCGTGAACCGGTACATGACGGACGCCGGCTCCGGGGTGGCCGGGTCCACGTCCACCATGGTCCCCACGTGCGAGGGCATGGTGGCGCCGTGGATCACCAGCCCCACCAGCACGAGCGCCGCGACGGCCGCCGGCGCCAGGTAGATGGACCGGTTCTCCCACAGCTCGCGGCGCACCGACCAGTACAGCGGCCGCGTGGCGCGCCGGGCCGCGGGCGCATCGTCCCGCGTGCCCGCGATCGGCTCCGGCACGGCGTCGGGGGCCAGGGTCATCGCGCGGCCTCCCGCGCCGGGGCGCCGTCCATCACCGCCACGAACACGTCGGCGATGCCGGGCGTGCGCACCTCGCCCAGCGCCTCCAGGCCGTCGCGCTCCGCGCCGTCGAAGAGCAGGATGGCGCGCCCGAAGAGCTGCCGCTCGTGCACGGGGCCCAGCGCCCGCGCGGCGGCCAGGCGCTCGGGGCGGACCATCACC
>DASTLD010000556.1:0-14358 GCA_035715345.1 Longimicrobium sp. | reverse complement strand
CTTGCCCGACACCCCTCCCCCCGGAGAACTCGCATGCCACACCCCCCGACCCCACGGGGCCGCGCGAGCCTGCTGGCCGCGCCGGTCCTGCTGGCCCTTGCCACCCTGTTCGCGCCCGCGGGCGCCGCCGCGCAGTGCGCGGAGCCCGGCGGCCTCTGCGGCGGGAGCGGCTCGGAGGAGGACTTTGCGCCCGTGCTCACGCTCTCGCCGGGGAGCCTGACGACCGCGCAGCGCTCGGTCGCGGTGACCATCTCCATGTCCGACGACCGGGGGCTGGCGGACGCCAGCTTCCGCGTGTACGCGGGCGGGGTGGACGTCACCGCGTCGTTCGCGTACTCCACGAGCTACCAGGCCAACCGGCCCTTTCCCTACGGCGCCAGCGCCACCGGAACCATCCAGCTCCCGGAGACCGGTACGGTCGGCGTGTCGGCGCAGATCTGCGACATCGCCAACCAGTGCACCACGAGCCCGGCCGGGATCGCGTACGCGGTGAGCCGGCCGGGCGTGGACGTGACCCCCGACACGGGCGCGGTCACCGTCCAGGCCGGCGCGCGCACGCAGGCGTTCGCCGTCCGCAACACCGGCTCGGAGCCGGCCACCTTCCGCCTGCGCGCCGAGTGCCGCAGCGCGGAGACCGGCCAGCCGGCGGCGTCCGGATGCAGCGCCCCCGCGACGGTCGGGCCCGTGGCGGCGGGAGCCTCCGCCACGGTGCAGGTCAGCTACACGGCGACGCTCTCCAACCCGCTGGCGGTGTCGCTGGCGGCGGAGCAGGTGGGCGCGGGCGGCGTGCGCGACGTGGGATGGATGCGGGTGGAGGTGGCCGCGGCCGGCGGCGGCTGGGAGGCCCCGCAGGCGCGCGTCGTCGAGCTGAACACCGGCGGGCGCATCGAGCGGTCGCAGTGCGTGACCGCGTCGCTGGGCGAGGCGGCCGCCTACGAGTGCGGCGACCTGCGCCTGGTGCACGCGCTGCCCGGCGTCACCACCATGGGCAGGGGCCGCTCTCCCGTGCTGATCTACAACAGCCAGCACGCGCACCCCATGCCCACGGTGTACGTTGACGTGACCCTGCCCGCGACCGCGAGCGCCCCGCCGCAGGTGAAGGCGGTGCTGACGCTCTCCAACGGGGCCACCTACACGCGCCGGTTCTACGGCGGCCACTGGAGCCCGGGCACCACGCGCCGCATCGCGGTGCAGTGGGACGGGCTGGGCATGAGCACCGGCGTGTACGGCTACACGCTGCAGGTGACCAACGTGTACAGCACGGTGGAGCACTCGGGGCCCTCCATCCCGGGCGAGGTCACCATCGTGAACCGCAGCCAGAGCAGCTTCGGCGCGGGGTGGTGGCTGGCCGGGATGGAGCAGCTCGTCTACCTGACGGACGGCAGCTTCCTGTGGGTGGGCGGGGACGGCAGCACCAAGCGCTACTGGTGGACGGACAACGGGATCTGGCGGCAGTGGGGCGTGGCCCGGCCCGACAGCCTGTGGGCCTCCGGCAGCTCCGAGGGCTCGTACTTCTGGCGCCGGCTTCCCGGCGGCGGCAAGGTGTGGTTCAACCCCCAGCACCGGCACTGGCGGACGGAGAACACGCTCCAGCACTACACCTACTTCCGCTACACCCACGTGGGGCTGCTGGACCGGCTGGTGGTGCCCGACCCCGTCGGGGGCGACAGCGTGCACTACGGCTTCTCCTACGGGCAGTACACGAACCGGCTGGAGGGCGTCAACGGCCCCGGCATCCCGGGCGTCACCTGGGGACGCCGCTACGTGACGGTGTACGGCGACGGCCCCGCCATCGACTCCATCCTGGACCCCGACGGCCGGAAGGTGCGCTTCGGGGAGGACGCGGCACGCTCGTACCGGGTGGCGAGCCGCACCAACCGCGCGGGCGTGCAGACGACGTTCGGCTGGGACCTGGCGGGCACGCTGAGCAGCGTCTCGGTCTGGGCGGACGACACCACGCAGATCGTTTCGCGGTTCGAGGCGGCGGAGGCCAGGGGCGTCCACAGCACCGTACCGGTGGGCGGCGCGTACACGCTGCTGGACGGGCCGCGCACCGACGTGGCGGACCACACCTACCTGTGGCTGGCCCGCTTCGGCGCGCCGCAGCGCATCCGCGACGCCGCGGGCGGGGAGACGGTGATCACGCGCGGCGACTCGCGGTTCGCCGCGCTGCCGACGGAGGTGATTGCCCCCGGGGGCCTCAAGTCCACCGTGACGTACGACGAACGCGCCCGGGTGACCCGGAGCATCGTGTTCAACCCGCGGGGAGACCTGGCCAACGACACCACCGCGTACACGTACGACGACCTGTGGAACAAGCCGGCGACCGTCACCGCGCCGGGGGCCGGGGTCAGCCGGTTCGCGTACGATCCCGGAAACGGCAACCTGCTCTGGCAGGAGGTGGGCGACGCCACCCGGCGCGTCCACTTCGACTACTATCCCGCGGGCCACGCCGCGGCCGGGCAGCTCATGCGCGTGCGCCAGCCGCACCCGCTGACGGGCGCCGCCGGCGGGGGCGGGGCGGACTCGCTGGCGTACGACGCCCTGGGCAACCTGCGGCTGACCCGGTCGCCCCTGGGAGCGCTGGCCCTCGCCTTCAAGGACGCGCTGGGGCGCGACACGCTGGTGGTGACGCCCACGGACGCCGCGAGCGCGCTGAGCGAGGCCGCCCTGCTGGCGCGCGGCGTACGGGCGCGCGCCACGTACGACGTGATGGACCGCGTCACGATCAGCGAGACGGTCGGCCCCGCGATGACGCACGCGAGCACCAGCGACCTGTTCTTTACCCCCGCGGCCACGCCGCAGGAGGAGGTCGTCGTGGAGACGGCCTACAACGAGGTGGGGCAGCCGACCAGCGTCATCCGGTACGCGGACCCGGACCAGGGGGCCATCGGGCCCATGGTGACGTACTACGACTACGACCGCGTCGGCCGGAAGTGGCGGGAGCGCAACCCCCCGGGCCAGTCCACGCGGTACTGGCACGACCGGGCCGGCAACGTGGTGCAGGTGCAGACGGGCACGCAGCCCATCGTCAGCATGCAGTACGACGCGCTCGGCCGCCTGGTGCGGCGCAGCGTGCCGGCGGTGACGCACGCCCGGCAGTACGACCAGATCGGCCTGCTGCAGCCCATGGCGGACGTGCCCTTCCCGCGCTTTCCCAACACCTCCGGCGGCGGCTACCTGGTGCCCGCGGAGGAGAGCTTCTACCGCTTCGACGAGGCGGGCAACCAGGTGTACGCGGAGAACGGCGACGCCATCGTGCGGCGCAGCTACTACCCGGGCGGCGCCCTGCACGGCGACACGCTGCACCTGCGCGACTACGGCACGTCGGCCTTTACGCAGAGCTACGGGCTGGAGTACGCCTACGACCGCGCCGGGCGGCTGGCGTCCATGAAGCACCCGCAGAACCTGGCGGCGGCCGGCCAGGCGCTGGACCAGTACGCCTACCACCCCGTCACGGGCGCGCTGTCGCAGGCGACGAGCCGGCTGGGCGAGGTCTCCGCCTTCGGGTACGACCTGCTGGGGCGGCCGGTGGCCACGGAGTTCCCGGGCTTCGCGCGCGACTCCGCGGGCTACGACCTGGACGGGCGCCGCGTGTGGCACCGCATCCGGAGCGCCGCTGGGAACGTGCTCTTGGACGAGGCCCTGTCGTACGACGGGCGCGGCAAGATCGTCCAGGCCGGCAACGGCGCCAGCGTTTTCCAGCAGTGGTACTCCGGCATCGGCAACCTGAAGGCGACGGACTGGCAGGCGGTCGGCGCGCGCAACACCGAGGAGTACGTGATGGACGCGCTGGGCAACGTGACCACCACGCGGACCGGCACGGGGCTGCAGCCGATCCACGCGGTGGGCAACCAGCCGCGCTACACCGCGTACGCCACGTCGCTGGGACGCGTGGTGGGGATGGCCAAGGTGGTGCCGCCGAACGCCGGCACCGACTTCCACCAGGACAGCACGGCGCAGTGGTACGACAGCGCCGGGAACCTGGTGCGCAGCTACAACGTGGCGCGCGAGTCCGGCGCCGGGCGCGAGTCGGAGACGCGCAGCTTCTACGGCGCGGACAACCGGCTGCGGGCCACGCAGCGGGTGGCCGTGCGCACGCCGGACGACACCTACACCCCGCGGTTCAGCGGTGTGTGGGAGGAGTACCGCTACGACCCGCTGGGGCGGCGGGTGATGGTGCGCACGCGCACCGACGGCGGGCTGTGCGACGTGGACCCGTGGACCTGCACCGGCAGCATCACCCGCTTCGTCTGGGCGGGCGACCAGCTCCTGTGGGAGCTCAAGGCGGCGGGCAACGCGGGCGCCAATCTGGAGGCGGTCTCCGGCACCGGCGCGGCGTACGGCCGGGTCAGCTACACGCACGCGGGCGGCATCGACCGGCCGCTGGTGATCACCAAGGACGGGGCCAGCGTGGTCCCGCAGCTGAACTGGCGCGGCATCTTTGCCTTCGGTACCACCCCGGCCGGTGCGCCCTCCGCCGCGAACGTCGACTGGCCCGGCTATTACAGCACGCCCTGGCACGGCACCACGCGGGTGGTGGAGAACTGGTACGGCGGCCTGGTCACCGGCATGCGCGACGCCAGCGGCCAGATCTACATGCGCAACCGCTACTATGACGCGAAGTCCGGCCAGTTCACCCAGCCCGACCCCATCGGCCTTGCGGGCGGCCTGAACTCCTACGGCTTCGCCGCGGGGGACCCGATCAGCTACTCGGACCCGTATGGTCTGTTCAAGTGCCCGGGGAGTCCCGGTTGCCCTGCGGAAACGAGGGTCGACCGGAGTCAGCCCGGCCGTCTCGAGCGGTGGCTGGGCCGCAACGTGAACTTCGGTGTGAGCGGGACGCTGGGAAACCGGGGCTACGCGGTGGACCTGAGTTCTGGTGACGCGACCGAGAGCACGGTGTACGGCCTTCCCAACGTGGGAGGGAGCGGTGACCTGGAACTCGGACCCACCGCCGCAGCAGGCGAGAAGAACGAGAGTGTCGATTTCGGGCTCGGAAGACATCTCGGCATCAGCTTCAACCAGACGCAGGGCCGGCGCGGGGTCCGCAGCGTGACCCTTCACCTGGGAGTGGCGCTGCCCGTGCCCGGGGCAACCGTAACTCGTGACGGGGCAGAGCGTCCAATCCAGACACCGGCCAGCCGGTATTCGTGCGCCAAGGTAGGCTGTTGACCCTCCTCCCGGCCGGGCGCGGTCTCCACTCATGCGGGCGACGGTGTCCGCAGCGGGTGAGTCCCCCGTCCTGACGTGCCGCAGGGAAGGCACCCCAGAGGCCTCGCCCCCTTCCGGTGGCGGGGCCTCCGGGCGTTACTCGTCCTCGGCGCCGCAAGCAGCGCGGCCGCGCGCCGCGGTCCCCGACGGCACCGGCGGGGGAGCTTGGCGACAGGAAATATTCGGTTTATATTCGGTATGCTCCTGCCAAGCTTCCCCTGTTGCCCTTCCTCACCGATGCTCCATCCCAGTCAAACGAGGGCGAGAGCCGCGAGCGCGAACGTCGATCGGATCGGGAGTGAGGGGGCGGCGGCCGACGAGGATGCGCCGCGCGCGACACGAGCCGCTCCCGGTGCCTACCGGGAGCGGTTCGCGGTGCGCAACGGCACGGGGTACGTGGTGGTGCGGGCGGCGGAGATCGTGTGGTTCGAGGGGGCGGACAACCACGTGCGCATCCACTCCCGCACCCAGAGCTACCTGCTGCGCACCACCCTGTCGGAGCTGGAGCGCACGCTCGACCCCCGGCTGTTCCTGCGCATCCACCGCTCCGTCATCATCAGCATCGACGAGGTGCGGACCATCGACAACTGGGGCCACGGCGAGCACCTGTTCGTGCTCCACGACGGCACCCGGCTCACCTCCAGCCGGCGCTACCGCGCGGCCGTCAGGGCGGCGTTCGGGGTGTGAAGCGGCTTCCTTTCCCCTGCTCCGCCCGGCGCCGGCCGCCCACGCGCAGGCCCCTGCACCTCCCGGTGCAGGGGCCGTTCTCGTCGCCCAGCCGGCTTGCCGAGGGGTGCCCGCGGCCGGCCGGAACGCTTCGTGCCTGCCAGGGGCCGGGATTCGTTCGTTTACCAGATAGGGAGCTGCTCATGATCGCAACGAGGACGGCGGCCGCGTCCAGGTGTCTCGGCCCCCTGCTCTGCGTGGCGCTCTCCGCGGCCGCGCTCCAGGCCCAGTCGCGCGTGGTGCTGCCCGAGGGCAGCGTCATCATCGTCCGGACGACGACGGCGCTGGAATCCAACACCGCGCGCACCGGGCAGACGTTCGAGACCGTCGTGGCGGACACTGTGCGCGCCGACAACTACACCGTGATCCCGGCGGGCAGCCGCATCCGGGGCGTGGTGACGTTCGCGCAGGCGGCGGACCGCCAGCGGTCGGGGGTCATCGAGGTGAACTTCGACCAGCTGATCCTGCCGGGCGGCGTGACGCACGCGCTGAGCGGCAAGCTGACCAGCACCGACGCCGCCGAGCGGCGCCAGATCGAGTCCGACCCCAACGCCCGCGTGGTGCTGGTGGGCGGGCGCGGCGGCGTGGGGGCGGTCATCGCGGGCGCCGGCAGCGACCGCAGCCCCGCGTCGGGCATCCTGGCCGCGCTGGGCACGCTGCTCTCGCAGGCGCGCGACGTCCGGGTGCCGGCCGGCACCCCGCTCGCGGTGCAGCTCGAGCAGGGGCTGGTGCTGACCCGGCGCGGCGCCGCGCGCACCCCGGACGCCTTCACCATCTACACGGCGGCGGACCGCATCCGGGCGGCGCAGCAGGCGCTGGCGCGGCAGAACTACTACCGCGGCCCGGTGACCGGACAGCTCGACGACGCCACGCAGCGGGCGCTGTTCGAGTTCCAGGTGGACCGCGGCATCATGGCCACGGGCAACCTGGACGGCCGCACCGCGGCGGCGCTCGGGATCTCCGACGCGGCCGGGGCGGCGGGCAGCGCGGTCCTCTCGCCCGAGGAGGCGTCGCTGGTGCGCCGCGCGGCGCAGGCGCTGGTGGGCCGCTACCGCCAGGACATGGCCGTCTCCACCACCGGGCGGCTGGACGCGCGCCGCACCTACGGCCAGGGAGAGCTCGAGCTGTGGTTCGCGCTCTCGGCCTTCGCGGACAACGCCTCGCTGTACGAGCAGCTCGTCCGCGTCTCGGGCAACGTGGAAGGCTCCGAGGCCGCGGGGAAGGCGCTGGTCGGCGCGGCGCGGCGGGTGGACGCCGCCCTGCAGCAGGCGCGGGCGTCGCAGGCCATCCAGAGCGCCTGGTCGTCCATGCGCGCGCAGCTCGCGGAGCTGGACCCGGGCTACCGGTAGCCGTTCGGCGCGCGCACGCACGGGGCAGGATACAAACGGAGCGGAGCCGGGAACTCCCGGCTCCGCTCCGTTTTCGCGCGGGAAATCCTTCAGGGCACGAGCAGCCCGAACTTCTCCAGCTCCCTGGAGGCGAACACGCGCCGGTCTTCGGCGGTGGGGAGCAGGCGCGCCTGGACGGCCTTCCAGCGCGCCAGGTCGGGGCCGTAGTCCTTCTCCACCCGCTCGGGCGTCAGGTTGTTGATCTTGCCCCAGTGCAGCGTGTGCTCGATGCCGTCGCGCTCCGCCGTGTCCAGCATGCGCAGGTAGGCGTTCATCGTCTGCGTGCCGCCGGGACCGTCGCAGTCGATGCCCACGCTGTTCTCCCAGCGCGCCGGCGCCAGCAGGCCGTTGCCGGGGCCGCCCTTCACGAAGCGCATCGAGATGGCCGTCGATCCGCCCGCGCGGTTGAAGGCGCGGCACAGTGCGTCCAGGTTGTGCAGCAGGCGCTCGCGGTCGCTGAACACCCCCGCGGAGAAGCCGTTGCCCGTGGGCCGCGGCGATTCGAGCGTCTCGCCCCACGTGCCCAGCACCGGCTTGGTGATGCCTTTGCCGACCGCCAGCCGCATGATGGTCTGCAGGATCCAGCCGCGCGCCCAGGGAAAGTTGCGCACCGCCCAGGCAATCATGGCCTGCGCGTCGTAGCCCGCGCCGAGCTCCGCAGGTGGGATGTGCTTCTTCGGCTTGTAGTTGGGAAAGTAGTCGTGCCTGTAGAGGAAGCGGGCCACCGCCTTGCCGCCGAACGGCTTGGTGGGCGTGGTGATGACCATCACGAAGTAGGGATCGCCTTCCTCGTCCGGCGCCCCCTTGGCCCGTGAGAAGGCGCCGAACTCGCCCCGCTGCAGCATCTCCACGTCCTCGCGGCCGAAGTCGATCAGCTTCATGTACGGCCGCACCAGGTAGATCGGGACCGACTCGATGAGCATCGCGGTCACGACGCCCAGCGAGCCGACGGCCACCAGCGCCGCCTGGAACGCCTCGTCGTCGCGCACGGCGGTGGAGCCGGTCTCGGCGATGAAGGCGTCGCTCATCAGCCCCGCCGCCGGCTCGATCCAGAAGATGCCGGCGGGCGTGACGGTCTGCACCGCGCGGATGTGCTGCTGCATGCCGCCGGCGGCCGGGACGGACCCGTGCGTGGCGGTGGCACAGGCGCCGGGAAAGGTCTGGCCGTTGCTGGCGCCGGTGGTCACCAGGCTGCGGCCCATGCCCTCCAGCTTGTCGTTCACCTCGTCCACCTGCACCCCGCCCTCGATCAGCAGGAACGCGCGAGGATCGGGCGGGGCGCTCGCGAAGTCCGCAGCCGCCAGCTTGAAGCAGCGGTTGTAGCGGCGGGTGTTCAGCATCCAGCCACCCTGCACGAGCTGGATGTTGGAGAGGGACCAGGCGCCGCCCACCGGACGGACGGGTACGCCCTCCGCCTTCGCCTTCCCGAGCCACTCGAGCACCGCCCGAGCGGCGTGGCGGATGTCCTCGCGTCCGCTGCCGGCGTCGCCGCTGCGCACGGCAAAGCGCTTCTTCAGCCGCGAGGTGCCGGTCTGGTGGTAGTTGTCCCAGGGCTCCGGGTCCTCCAGGTCAACGATGCACGCGTCGGCCATGTCACGCCTCCCCCAGCGGGTGCTGGCCCGCGTTGCCGCGCCAGGCGATGCTCAGCGGGCGCACGGCGCCGGCGGTGACGATCGCGGTCAGCACCTGCTTGCGGGTGGCGAACACGCGCACGTCCGCCAGGCCCTGCCCCGCCAGGTCCGCGTAGCACGGGTTGCGGGACTGGATGGCGAAGCCCCAGCCGACGACGGTCATGGTGGTGATGTTGTCGTCGAGCGGGCGCGGGTTCTGGATGGAGAGGAAGTAGTCCGCCTGCCCCGCCAGGTACTGTCCCCAGAGCACCACCAGCAGGACGGCGGCGACGATCCAGCCGAGCCAGTGAACGGTCTCCATATCGAATTCTCCAGGATGATGTGTGGCGTCTCGGGGTCGGTCACCCCGTCCCCTAGAGTACATTTTCGGCGCGCGCGGTACAAGAAAATTCCGCCGGGCCCTGCAGCGCACGGCCCCGAAGGCGCTCCGCCGTGTCCGGTGCGCGCAAACGCTTGGGCCGCAAAGTTTTAGGATCGATTCATGCGGGTACCGCAGGTACTCTTGCGCAGGATCCATCATGAACCGAATCAGCGCGGTCGAACCACAGGCCGGCATGCTCCCCGGCGGCCCTGCCGCACCCGCCGCACCCCCTGCCGGAGAAGGGAAGCCGCCCGGCGGCGCGGACGCCGTGGCGACCTCCTTTCTCCTGGAAGCCACCCGCATCCTGGCCAGCTCGCTGGACCTCGAGACGACGCTCGCGTCCGTGGCGCGGCTGTCGCTGCCTCACCTGGGGTCCTGGTGCATCGTGGATCTCTGCGAGGGCGGCGAGCTGCGCCGCGTGGCCATCATCCACTCGGACCCCGCGCAGCAGTGGCTTGCCGACGAGCTGCTGTCCGGGTGGCCGCCCCAGCGCGATACCCCCCTGGGCATGCCGTCGGCCGTGCTCACCCGGCGCTGCGAGGTGGTCTTTCCCGTGACGGACGAGATGCTGGTCGCGGCCGCGCGGTCGCCGGAGAACCTCGAGATGCTGCGCGCGCTCCAGATCGGCTCCTTCATGACGGTTCCCCTGCTTGCCCGGGGCGCGGTGCTGGGGGTGATCACCTACATGGCCCCCAACCACGGCGACTCGTTCTCCGACCGGGAGCGGGTGCTGGCGGAGGACCTGGCCGCGCGATGCGCGATCGCGATCGACAACTCGCGGCTCTTTCAGCACGCGCAGGAGGCCCAGGCGCAGGCGGAGGCGGCGAACCTGGTGAAGATGCGCTTTCTCTCCACCATGAGCCACGAGCTGCGGACCCCGCTCAACGCGATCGCGGGGTACGTGGAGCTGCTGGAAGCGGGCGTCCGCGGCCCGCTCACGGAAAAGCAGCTCGTGGACGTGCGGCGCATCGGCGTCAACGAGCGCCACCTGCTCGGGCTGGTGGAGGCGGTGCTCAGCTACGCCCGCGTGGACGCGGGGACGGTCGACTTCGTCCTGGGGGACGTCGTGCTCGCCAGCGTGCTGTCGGATACGTCGATCCTGATCACCCCGCTGGCGGAGAAGAAGGGCATCGCCGTCGAAGGGCTGCGGCTGCCCGGGGGCAGGAGCGGCCTGGCGGTGGTCTCGGACCGGGAAAAGCTGCAGCAGATCCTGGTCAACCTGCTCACCAACGCGATCAAGTTCTCTCCCGAGGGCGAGGTCGTCGCGATCGTCTGCGAGCGGGTGGGCGGGCGCGTGGAGATCCGCGTCTCCGACCACGGGGTCGGGATCGCGCCCGAACACCTGGCCGCGGTCTTCGAGCCCTTCGTGCAGGTGGACGACGGCCTCATGAAGACGAACGGGGGCATCGGGCTGGGGCTGGCGATCAGCCGGGAGCTGGCCATCGGCATGGGCGGCGGGCTGTCCGTGGAGAGCGAGCCCGGCCGCGGCTCCACCTTTACCCTGGCCCTCGCTCCGGGCCGGGGCTGACCCGGCGCGCGCGTCCCGTCCGGGGGGTAGAGGGCGCGATCCGGCGCGCGGCGCACCAGCGCCGCGCGCCGCTCCGCGTTCAGGGCAGGGTGCAGCGCAGCCGCGCGAAGGTGGCGGGCTTGCTCCTGCCGCCGCCCTCGCTGGTCAAGACGATGCTGCCGCCGGGCGCGAAGCCGATGCCCTCGCCCTGCTCCTCGCCCAGCGGCTGCAGGTCCACGCGGACGGGGGTGAGCGCGCCGCCGCCCGCCAGCTCGGCCGCGCGGTAGAGGCTGGCGTGGCGCACGGTGCGCAGCGCGATCCACCGGCCGTCCGGGCTGGCCGCGGCGCCGGTGATTCGCTCCGGCCGGTCCACCTTTCCCTGCGTCAGCACGCGGACGCGCTCCAGGGTGGCCTCCGCGCCGGCGCCGGCGGGCGCGCGGTAGAGGACGATGGGACCGCTCTCGCCCTTGGTGACCACGTGCACGGCGCCGTCCAGCACGAACAGCGCTTCGGCGTCCTGGGGCCCGTCCGGGTAGCGCAGGCGCAGGGCGGCGGCGGGCGCGGACCGGGCGGCTCCCGGCGCCGGCTCCGGCACGCGGTAGACGGTGACGGAGGGGCGCTCCGCCTCGTTGTCGCCGATGTCGGCCACGTACAGGCAGTCGCCGCCGCCGGGGCAGGGCGCCGCCGCCACGTCTTCCCAGTCCTCCACCGCCGCGCCGGCCACGCGCACGCGGCCCACCGTGCGCCCGGCGGAGTCCACCGCGTACAGCAGCGGTTCCCCGGAGTCGTTGTGCGTCCAGAAGATGCCCGCGTGCGCGCGGCTGGGCGCCACGCCGCTGCTCTCGCGGATCTCCGCGTCCAGCGGGCGCGGGCCGCCGTCCGGCGCGCAGGCGGCATCGGCCGGGGCGGGTGCGGCGGGCGCCGCCGGGGCCTGCGCCACCGCTTCGGGGACGGCGCCGCGGTCCGCGTCGCCCCCCTTCTTCTTCCCATCGCCCTTCTTCCCATCGCCCCCGCCCGGACCGCGGCCGACGGCCCACGCCAGCGCCGACACGGCGATCAGGGCCAGCAGCACCATCGCCGCCATCCGGAACAGTCCCCGCTCCTCCATCCTCATGCCTTCATCCTCTCAGTCGCGGTCCGCCATGCCGCGCGACTCCAGCGCGCGCACGCGCCGGTCGAACGCGGGCCGCTGCCCCGGGCGTGAGCACCTGGCGGATCTCGGCGTACGAATCACCCCGAAGGAGCCAGCAGCAGCGCGCCCACCGCGCGCTCCAGCAGGCCGTCCGCACGAGCAAGGGCCGCGCCCACCACGCCCCGCCAGCGCGCCGGGTCGCGCGGGGTCGAGCGCGGACAGGTCCAGGCGGCGTTCATCCATCGTTCGCGTCCGCCAGCTTCGGGCAGCAGCGCGCGGCCGGCGAACGGCTCTTTACAGGCGGCTCCGGTCCGCGTATCATAACCATAGTTATCGTTATCTCACCCTGTCCGAATTTCCCGATGCCCGTTCGTCCTCCCCGGCAGGCCCGCAGCGAAGCGTCCCTGGGCCGCATGGTGCAGGCGGCGGAGGAGGTGCTGCGCGAGAAGGGCTTCGACGAGGTGACGCTCGCGGAGATCGCCGCCCGCGCCGGCGTGACGGTGGGCGCATTCTACGGGCGCTTCCGGGGCAAGGACGCGCTCCTGGTCCACCTGGAGGAGCGGGTTCTCGGCGAGCTCCGCGGGCTGGTGGGCGGGCAGGCGGACCGGCTCGCGGACCGTGCCGGCCCCCTGGCGTCGCTGGTGTTCGACCTGCTGATGGCCGCGACGGCGTTCTACCGCGCCCACCGCGGCACCCTGCGCGCGCTGGACCTGCGCGCCCGCTCGGACCCGGCGCTCCGCGCGCGGCTGGACGCGGCCAACCGGGCCACGCTGCAGCGCCTGGCGCCCATCGTCGAGGCCCGCCGCGACGAGATCCGCCACCCGGGCCCCAGCCAGGCCTTTCCCTTTGCCGTGCTCCTGGCCGGCAACACGCTGCGCGAGGCGGTCCTGTTCGACACGCCCTGGCTGGCGGAGGCCGGCTGGTCCGACCGCAAGCTGGCGCGCGAGCTGACCCGCGCCTTCCTGGCCTACCTGGGCGTGGACCAGACGGCCCCACCCCCGGACTGAGAGGCCGCCGTGCGCCGTCCGCGTCCCCGCCTGCTCCCCGCGCTCCTGGTCCCGCTGGCCCTGTCCGGCGCGGGGAACGTCCAGCCCGAGCTCGCGCCCTGCGCCCTGCCGGGGGTGGAGGGGCAGGCGCGCTGCGGCGTGATCCACGTCCCGGAGGATCCCGCCGCTCCCGCGGGGCGCCGGCTGGCCCTGCGCGTGGTGGTGCTGCGCGCGCTGCTGCCCGCGGCGGAGCGCGACGCGGTGTTCTACCTGAGCGGCGGGCCGGGACAGGCCGCCACGGAGGCGGCCGCGGCGGTGGGCGCCGAGCTGGCGGCCGTGCGTGCGCGGCGCGACGTGGTGCTGGTGGACCAGCGGGGCACCGGGCCGGACGGGCTGCGGTGCCGCCTTGCCCCCGGCCAGGAGGCCCGGGCCTGGGTCACCGGCGCCTTTCCGCGGGAGCGGATGGAGGCCTGCCGGGCGCGGTGGAACGCCGATCCGCGCTTCTACACCACGCGCTACGCGGTCCGGGACCTGGAGCGGGCGCGCGCCGTCCTGGGCTACCCGCGCGTGAACCTGGTGGGCGTCTCGTACGGCACCCGCGTGGCGCTGGCGTACCTGCGCGCCCATCCGCGCCGCGTGCGCACCGCCACGCTGCGGGGCGCGTACCCCGCGGCCGCGCCGCTGCCGCTGTACGTGGCGCGCGACGCCCAGGCGGCGTTCGACCGGCTGGCCGCCACGCACCCGGGCCTGGCGGCCGACGTGGACCGGGCGCTGGCCCTGGCGGACAGCGCGCCCGCGCGCCTGCCGCTCGACGCGGGGCAGGGGCGGGCGGACACGCTGGTGGTGGGCCGCGACGTGCTGGCCGGGTCGCTGCTGCTGGCCCTCTACAGCCGGGCGGGCGCGGAGCAGGTGCCCGCGGCGGCGCGCGCCGCGGCCCGGGGGCAGCCGGAGGCGCTGGTGGCGCTCGGCCCCGGCCGGATGCTGCCGCTGCTGGAGACGCTCAGCGCCGGCGTGTACCTGTCGGTGGTCTGCAGCGAGGACGTCGCCCGCATCCGGCCCGGCCAGGGGGAGCGCGCCGGCGCCGGGACCCTGCTGGGGGGCCTGCTGGTGCGCAACCTGGAGGCGAGCTGCGCCGCCTGGCCGCGCGGCCCGGCGCCGGGCGGCGACACGGCCGCGGTGCGGTCGCGCGTCCCCGTCCTGGTCATCAGCGGCGACGCCGATCCCGTGACCCCGCCCCGCTGGGGAGCGAGCGTGCTGGAGACGCTGCCCCGCGGCGCGCACCTGGTGCTGGCGGGCGTCGGGCACATCCCCTCCTTTCCCCCGTGCGCCCGGCGCGCCACGGCGCAGCTCATCGACCGCGGGAGCGCCGCGGGGCTGGACCTGGCGTGCGCGGGCGAGGGGAGCGGTGCCGCC
>DASTLD010000555.1:0-9806 GCA_035715345.1 Longimicrobium sp. | reverse complement strand
CGGGTGCGTGGGATCGGCATCCCGTTTTGCACACAAGATCCTTCGGTCGCGCCCAAGGGATTGTGCACGAAGGAGTTCCGCGCGGGCGCTCCCTCAGGATGACAGTTGGCGTGTGGACGAGAGGGTCTTCATCACGCGCTTCCTTCCGCGACGACCAGGCGGTAGCCGATGTCCAGCTCCTCGCGCGACATCAGCCCTCCGTGCCGGCGCTGCCACGTGCCGTCCTCCAGGTCCGCGCGCAGGCGGGCCAGGCCGGGCTCCACGTCGGGCAGCGCGGCGAACGACGAGATGGCGCCGCGCGCGCCCGCATCCAGGTACATCGCCGGACGGCGCCAGTACGCGCCCAGGAAGCCGTCCGAGCAGTCGGCCGGGATGGGCAGCGGCCGCACCTCCAGCGCGCCCAGCACCTCCGCGACGGCGTCGAGCGGAGGCATGATGCGCCGGTCGATCTCCCGGATGGCCGGGAAGTACTCCTGCACCAGCCAGAAGCCGGGATGCTCCGCGTCGTACGTGAGGATGACGACGCGCTCGCGCGCCACACGCCGCATCTCGCCCAGCCCGCGCCGCCAGTCGGACCAGTGATGGATGGTCAGCACGGCGAGCGCCGCATCGAACGCGCCGCCCGTGAACGGGAGCGCCTCCGCGGCCGCCCGGACCGCCGCCGCCGATCCCGCCGGGCGCTGGCGCACCATCGCGGCGGACGGCTCCACCGCGGCCACCCGGCGCCCCGCGGGTTCGTACGATCCCGTCCCGGCGCCCACGTTCACGACCGTCTCCGCCGGGCCCAGCGCGTCCAGGATCGCCGCCGCGATGCGCGGGTCCGGCCGGCGATGTTTCCCGTACCCGGCACCGATGCGGTCGTACAGGTGCCTGCCTGCGGGGGACGCGCCGGTCACGCGGGCAGCGGCCGGGCGAGCAGCTCCTGGAAGCGCTCGAAGAAGTCGCCCACGTCGATGCCGTCCACCAGCGCGTGGTGCACCTCGACGCAGACCGGCACGTGCCAGGCGCCGCCTTCCTCGTACCGCCTGCCGAAGGTGAGCTTGGGCACGGAGTCCTCGCGCCGCATCGCGTTGGTGAACGAGGTGAAGCGGACCCAGGGCAGCACCGTGGCGTGGAGGGTCGCGTCGTCCGCCTCGCGCTCGTCCATCAGCGTGGTAGCCGCCCGCGCGCGCTCCATCTCGCGCCGCCCGTCCGCCGCGAACCGCGTGAACGACGCCTCGTGCGGAAAGTACGCGAAGCCGAAGGTGCGGTCCGGGCGCAGCACCGTGCAGCCGATCCCCACCGCGTCGTGGCACCAGACGCCCTCGCCGCGCAGCCGCAGCCGGAACGCCTCCACCTCGTTCGCCGCCTGCATGGCCGCGAACAGCACCCCCAGCGTGAACGACGCCCCCTCCTCCCCGCGCGACGAGGCATAGAGCGCGGACACGTCCACCGGCACCGTCACGCTGAAGTGCGGCCGCTCGTACGCGCGGAACAGGCGGAAGTGCTCCCGCCGGGTCCAACTCTCTAGGTCGATGTAGCTGGCCACGACACCATCAGGCTCTGGTCAAGAAATGCGGGTCGACGCAACGGGGCGCGGTGCTAACGCTCAAACGGTCTCGTTCGCAGAGCAAGATCAGCAATCAAAGCCATGCGACCAAGGCGAGTCCAACCCAGGCAGAAATAAAGAGCGGTGGAAAAAAGTATGCGAGGGCGGTGTTTGCGCTCCAGCCACGGATCGCTGACCACTGCGAGTGTCGGCTCTCGAGGAGATAGATGGTTTCGGCGAACTCTGGAAGCGCCTCCGCGATTCTCTTCTCCAGAATCTTCACCAGCCTCAGCTTGTCGATCTGAGCGAACCACCAGAACAAGCTGACTAGGACACCCAAACCGCAAATCCCAGTGACTACTGTCGGTGAGAGTGGTTTGTCTCCGCTCACGCCGGATACGACCGATGCAAGCAGGAGCGATTCACAAAGAAGGAAGAAGTTGAGACGGTGATAGAAGACACCCTCCTCGTGCATCCCGTGCGTAAATAACCGCTCGCGCTCTTCGGCTGACAGCATTTTACCCAGCCGGATGCGTCGGGGCCTGTGCATGTGCATCGCTCCTCATTTAGAGATGTGATGATAAACCTGGGATTGATACGGCAGCTGCCCTTTCCCTTGTGGACCGCAGCCTCCGCTGGCCAGCCGAAGAGGTACGTGACAAGGACCGGCGCGTGCCCTTTCACCTGGCCGATGCGCCGGGAGGACATGTCCCCATCGCGAGGCCGGCGACGAGCTGCTCCAACTCCGCCGGGGAGTAGGCGCGGAGACACGACACCGCGGTCACACACTCTACGCGAGAAGCTGCGGATTGAGCCGCCAGATGGACCACGTGAGCGCCGCGGCGAAGCTCACCCAGAGCAGGTAGGGGAGCATCAGCGAGCCGGCCAGGCGCCGCACGCGCCAGAAGGCCACAATCGTCGCGAGGATCAGCGCCCAGAGCACGACGATCTCGCCGAACGCCAGCGCCCCCTGCCGCCACGCGAAGAACAGCCACGTCCACAGCGCGTTGGCGGCAAGCTGCACCACGAACAGCGAAAGTGCCGCGCGTGCGCCGCGAAAGCCGCGGTCCCCCCATACCAGCCACGCGGCGATCCCCTGCAGCAGGTAGAGCATGCTCCACACCGGCCCGAAGAGCCATGGCGGCGGCGCCCATTCCGGCCGGCTGAGCTGCTCGTAGAAGCCGCCCGCGTTCGACGACGCGATGCCGCCCACCGCCGCGGCCGAGAAGCTGAGCAGCACCCATCCCACCAGCCCGGCCACCTGCTTCGCGAGCGGCATTTCCCCGTCTCCGTTGCTGGATGCAGGCGCGACCCACTGCGGGCGCGTGCCTCGGCGGCCGTCGCGCGTACCGTGCCTGCGGTCCTCGCTCCCGAGCATTGCGAGTATGCCAGGAGCCCGCGGTCGTCAGCCGCCGGCCGGAACGCCGATCAGGTATGTGACGGGCACGGGCGCGCGGCTCTTCACCTTTCCGATGCTCCAGTCGTAGGTGCCCGACTCGGGGATGCCGGCGACGAGCTTCTCCAGCTCCGGCACGGAGTACGTGCGCAGGCACGAGACCACGCCGTCCCACAGCACGACGAGCGGCACCACCGGCAGCAGGTAGGTCAGCAGGATCCGCGAGATCCGCCGCGGGCGGATGAACGGCGTCACCCCCAGCGTCAGGAGCGGGCTGAAGACCATCCCCGCGACCGCCGGGGCCGTGCGCTCCGTCGCTTCGAATACGGCGATCGGCTGCCGCGCGCGGACCGCGTCGAGCAGGATGGCGCGTGCGGCTTCGGGCTCGAAGTGATGGAACGCGGTGAACACCGTCCGCAGGCCCCTGAGGTGAGACGGGACCGCCGTGGCGTCCACCGGCTCCGGCTCGAAGCTGAGCGCGCCGCCCGAGCGCTCGCTCGCGGCGCGGAACGCCTCGTGGTTGGGAAAGCGGTCGGTGAGACAGACCTCCGAGCGGATGCCGGCCTCATGGAGCGCGGGCAGGAGCCGCGACCAGGGCCCCCCGCCTCCCGCGCAGAGGTCGATGATCCGCGTCGTGCCCGCCCGTCGCAGCGCGTCCGCCAGCAGCGGGGCGATGGGCGCGTACTGGTTGCCCAGGTGCAGCGCGAACTGCAGGAAGTCCGTCGCGGCGTCGCGGATGGGTGCGGGACACCACGCCTGGTCCTCGATCTCGAACGCGTGGATCCGGCCCATCGGGATCAGCCGCGGGGGGAAGCGGGCGGGGAACCTGGAAGGCGGGAAATTCCGCCGCGGAGGGCCGGCGGCGCAAGTGCCCGGGCGCGGGGGCGTTCGCCTTCGCGCCAGTACGCGTTCCGCTCCCACGCACGCGCGGCGAGCCGTCACTCCCGCCTGGAGCCGGGGCAGGAGCGATCCGCGCGGGGCGAGATCATCGAGAGCCAGCGGGTGCGCGCGGCGGGGCCGGCCGTGGGATCGGCGGTGATGGACTCCGCTCCGGTCGCGTAGGAGGCCGATTCGAGGCCCACCGTGCGCAGCAGCGCATGCACCTCCACGGGTGCGGCGGTCTCCACCTGGCTGCGCAGGAACGCGGCGGCGTCGGCCCCGGCGATCCCGGTGACGGTGGAGTACAGCTCCGCGAGGGCATAGGGCCGGTCCGTCTGCCCGAACTGCCACCACATCGCCCGGAGCACGTCGTCCAGCGAGCGGCGGCCGCCGCTGCGCTCGCGGATCGTCAGGTCCAGTAACAGGGCGGTGATGGTGGCCCGGCCGTAGAACGCGGCGTTCTTGCGGTTGCCCGATTCCACCAGGCTGGCCGTCATCCCCCGCGACGCACCGAGCCGTCCGCTCAACTGCCGCAGCAGCTCGGCCTCGTCCATGAACCCGCTCCGCGCGCTCGCGAGCAGGGCGTAGTACTCGGTCACACCCTCCTGGAACCACTGCGACGCGGTGTAGTCCGCCCCGCGCAGCCGCTGCCCGTTCCAGTAGTGGAACAGCTCATGGGCGACGATCCGCGCCCACGATGCACGGTCCGTCCGCGGGTCCGCCTGCATGGCGTAGCTGTCGAGGTAGGCCTCGCCCGCCATCTCCTCGGCCTCGAGGAAGGCGGCCAGGTAGCCGTGCCTCTCGCCGCCGCCGAAGAGGCCGGTGAAGGTGGCCGCGGCCGCGCAGAGCACGCCGGTGATCTCCGCGTCGCGCGCCCGCCATCCGCCGAAGGGCAGCGACTGCAGCACGAACCCGCCCGCCGCCGTGGTGGAGAGCTGTGTGCGCGTCAGCGCGAAGGCGTTGGTCGTGAGTTGAGCGAAGCTCCGCGCGCGGAACCCATCGCCTTCGCGAATCCACGGCGCCGCCACCTGCCAACCCGCGGGGGCGACGAACCGCACCGTGGCGGCACCCGGCGCGTCATGGCCCACGAACACGGAGCGCGCGACGACCAGGAGCGCGGAATCGTCCAGGTACGCGGCCTCGCGGGGCGCGGGCCAGCCCTGGCGGGCGAGCGGCGCGTAATCCACCTCGTACTCCGCGGTGATGCGCTCGCCGTGCGGGCCCAGCACCCACCCGGCCGCCCCGGCGCTGCGCGTTGGGACCTCGCGGCCGTCCGCATCCACCACGCGGAGGTTCGCGACCAGCGCCGGCCAGCCGTCCCGCAGCAGCTCCGGCGCGTCGCCCGGCCGCGTCGTCTCCATGCGCAGCGTATCGCCCACGCCCCGCAGTTCCGCCCGCACCGCGAACCGCGGCACGGGCGAGACGGCCTGGACGGTCACAGTGTAGCGCGTCGACGGCGTGTCACGCTGCGGCCCGGCAGGCCCGGAAGGTCGCGACGCGGGCGCGCAGGAAGTGGTGGCGGCCATGCAGGCAGCCGCCAGGAGAAAGGTGCGTGCGGTTGCCATCGGAGATGCGAAGGAGGGGCGGGGGATGCGAAAGCGGTCGTGCTGAGTGGGCAGGCGGCCGCCGATCGTTGCACCGGCGGTGCGCACGCGGATCGTGGAACCCGCGGCGTGGTCGCCCCCCCTGGTGCCGCACAGGTGTGAGCAGGGCGGGAGGTTCAGATCGCCCGGTCGCCGGGGCCGGCCGGACGCGCGCCCATGCGGAGGTAGACGTTTCGCGGCACGCGGTAGTGCCGGAGTACCTGCTCCGTGTCCCGCAGCCCGCACGCCTCGCGCTGGACCACGTAGTACCACAGCGCCTCCGCAGCCGTGGCAATGAGCCGGTCCCGCACGTCCGGCTCATCGTGCGGGTGATTCGCGGCTGCGTGCTCCTCCAGCCGCCGCAGCGCGTCCTCGAGGCGCCCGGCCATGCCACCGAGCGCCGCAGCCTTCTCCTGCGCGATCTCAGCCTGGATGCCTTCGACATTCCCGGCAGCCAGACGGGCGAGAGGTCTATCGTGCATTCCCACTGGTGTTCGTCCTTCGTGCTGCGTTGCTCCAGCTCAGTCGATTCTGCTGAAGCTCCCGAGCGGCGTTTCCTCTGCCGTGAGCGTCTCTGAGGCGCGGTCCAGCTCCTCGTACTCGCGGCCGAATGCGCTGCGGAACGCCTCCCACGCATCCCGCGAATCCCAGCGGTCGATGCAGAGATAATCGCCCTGCTCGCCGCGCAGGAGCTCCGTGCCGCGGTATCCCTCCGCCCGCGCGAACAGCCGCGCCCAGGCACCGGACGGGCCGTAGGTGCGCTCGAACTCGGCCTCGCATCCCGGCCGCGGCCGGAATCGCCACACGATGATGTACACGGGACTTCGCGCCGGGGCCTACCGTTACCGTTGCCCCGCCGGCGCGGTGCTGCCGCCCCAGACGCGGCCGAAGAAGTCGGCAGTGGCCTGGTTGACCCGGACGGCGTTCGCGTGGCGCATCCAGTGGTGCGTGTCGTCGGGGATCACCAGCTCCTCGAACGGCACACCCGCGTCCTCCAGCCGCCGCGCCAGGTCCACCGTCTGGCCGAAGCGTACGTTGCGGTCGTCGTCGCCGTGGATCAGCAGCACGGGCGACTTCCATCCCTCCAGCGACGAGAACACCGACGACTGCCACGCGCGCGCCAGGGCGGAGTCCACGTCGGGCGCCTGCTCGTACCGCTCGCGCACCATGATGCCGCGGGCGCGCTCGGTGGTCCAGTCGTGGACGCCGTGGATGTCCACGCCGGCGGAGAAGAGGTCGGAGTCGCGCGCCAGCGCCAGGGCGGTGAGGAAGCCGCCGTACGAGCCGCCGTAGATGCCGATGCGCGCGGGATCCACCTGCGGGAGCGTGCGCAGGTACTCGCCGGCGGCCTTCACGTCCAGGTACTCGGACGCCCCCTGCGCCCCGGCGTTCGGCGGGCGATGGAAGTCGTGGCCGTAGCCGATCCCCAGCCGGTAGTTGATGGAGAGCACCAAGTACCCGCGGCTGGCCAGGTACTGGTTGAGCGCGTATGCGTTGGCGTAGTAGTCCGAGTAGTGCCAGCCCAGCAGCATCTGCCGCGGCGGGCCGCCGTGCACGTAGACGATGGCCGGCTTGCGCGCCGCGCCGCCGGGGCGCTCGAAGAGCTGCGCGTGCACCCGCACCCCGTCGGCGGCCTGGTACACCACGGCGCGCGGCGTCACGAGCTGCGCCCGCGGGAACGCCGCGGGGATGCGGTCCTCCGCCAGCAGCCGCGGCGCGCCGCCCGCCCAGGGGATGACGGCCGGGAGCGGCGGGCGCTGCGCGGTGGCGGAGAGAAAGACGATGCTCGCCCCGTCGCCCGTGGCAACGGGCGTCCACTCCAGCCCAGTCCCCGGGGTCAGCACCTCGGGCGCCGCGCGGTCCACGGGCGCGCGCACCACGTGGCGCCGGTCGATGTCGTCCGTCCCGCCGCCGGCGTTGGCGGAGAAGAGCAGGTAGCGGCCGTCGGGCGTGAGCGTGACGTGCTCCGCCATGTAGTCGCCCGGCGTCAGCAGCAGCGCCTCGCCGCCGTTTGCGGGAATCGAGTACAGGTGCGGCCAGCCGTCGTGGTAGGACAGGAAGGCGATGCGCCCGCCGGCCGCCCAGTGCAGGTTGGTGCCGCCGTGGGTGCTCGGCACCGAGCCGCGCAGCGTGGCCGGCGCCTGCCAGACGCGCCTCGCCTCGCCCGTCTCCGCGTCCGCCGTCCAGATGCTCCACGGCGCGTGCCGCTGCGCCAGGATGGAGTCGGGCTCGCCCCCCTGTCCCGGCCGCCGCACGAACGCGATGCGGCGCCCGTCCGGCGACCAGCGCGGGCTCCCGTCGCGCGATGTGGTGGGCGCGATCCACAGGATGGGAGTGATGGAGTCGCGGTAGATGCCCACGAACGAGTGCGTGCCGCGGCCGGACACGAACGCCAGGCGGCTCCCGTCCGGCGACCAGCGCAGGTCGCCCATGTCGCCGCGCGCGGAGAAGAGGCGCTTCGCGGGGGCGGAGCCGTCGATCGGCGCCGCCCACACCTGGCGGTCCTTGATGAACGCCACGCGGTCGCCGCGTGGCGACACCGCCGGCTCCGCCGCGCCGCCGTCCGCCAGCAGTTTCGGCTCACCGCCCTCGAAGGGGATGGACCAGACGCCCACCGTCGGCGCCACCGGGCTCGACGTGGGATTCACGGGCACGTAGCTGTCCCAGTTGGCCTGGTCTCCGCCGCGCATGTACACCACCCAGCGCCCGTCGGCGGAGAGCTCCACCCGGCTCACCTCCTGCCCGTCATCTACCGTGTAGCGGGTGAGCTGCCGCGCCTCGAAGCGCGGCCCCTCCGCGACCCAGAGGTTGCGGCGGCCCTCCTCGTTGAACGCCCACGCCACCCGCGATCCCGTCGCCGCCGCCGACAGCTCGGTGGGGAAGGGATAGCTCTTGACCTGCTCCATGGTGAACTGGCCGGCCGCGGGGCTCGCGACCCAGGCGGCCAGCCACAGCGCGGCGCTCAGGGGGCGCATGGCGGCGAAGGACATCGGCATGGTCTTGCCTGCTGTGGACGGATGGGGGGCAGGCGGCCAAGCTACGACGCACACCGCATCACGACAACGTTGCCGTCCCGCCGTCCCTCCCCCGCGAATGGGGGAAATCGCGAGCCCTCCACCCTCCGGCGGGTGGAGGGCTCGCGCTTCGTGAATGCCCGGAGGTAATTGGCTAGGCCGCGGCTGGCCGATATAACAGGCGCCGGTCTCGGCACCCTGCGGCACCGTGATTGTCGTCTTCCAGACGCCGTCCTCGCCGGTGCCGCTGACCCGCTCCAGTGTCTCCCGAGGTGTGCGCGATCCGCGTCCTTGACCGCCTCAGACCGGTGCCGAGCTCAAACCCACTCAGCGCATCCGCGCGGTATCTTGTAGCGCGCTTGTTTCGTCGGCGCACGGGCTCGTCAGACACGCAATAGCTCGAGCACACTCTCTGCGACGAGCTGCGCTACGGCCGCGGCAAAGATTGGAGCCGCCAAGCGGAGAGCGCTTCGGAGGGGGCCAACACCCAGCGTCGCTCGGTCAACGATACCAAACATTGAGTGCAGGCGAATCAGGACGTCCATGTCACGTCCCGCAGCAGGGTCGCTCGGCCATGTATGTTGCGTAGCGGCGACGGACGTGATCGCATCCGATAAGGGGGTGGCGGCCTCCTCCTTGCTCCGCTGCACAAATTCCCGGAGGAAACCGCCGATGGTAGAAGTCTGGTACGCGACTAGCCCAGCGAAAAACGCCGAGGCGCACAACAGGCCTATGCTCACGGACGTACCCATCAAGTACAGTTCCTTACCGCTGGAAACGATGGCGAGAGGGGCATAAATCACCGACAGCGCGATGAAGAACCGACGAGTGGAACCGAACTTCAGAGCGAATAGGATCACCGCGGTTACAACAAGCATAAACTTGGTCAACCATCCCGGATAGCTCATCGACCTTGTGAAAGACTCGGAGTTCGGAATGCCGGCGAACACCTCCAGAACCGCAATGACGGTGATCATCGTCACGACTGTCGTTAGGATCAATCGGCTAGAGAGGCGTTCCAGACGCTGCAGTATCCGGAGGTTGAAGAAGCCGTCGTAAGGTGTGGCAATAAGCGGAACACGGGTAAGGCCTGCGAAGATGTAGATGCTGGAACTCATAGCGATCCACATGCCGGTACCGAGTACAAAGATGATCGCGACCCAGAAAACCATCGAAGCTCCTGCGGCGGCAAATTCCCAGAAACCCGCCTTGACCGTCGCCGCGACCATCACCCCGCCTGCGAATAGCATCATCGCCAGCACACCGGCGGTCGCCACTCGTACGGATTTCCGCCACGACTGCCCCACCGCGACGAGTAATGGCGGCAGGACACACGCGGCTCCCAAAGCTCCGAGCGCGAGCCCAAGATCCCTCCACGGTGGTCCGGCCCACCATGTAGAGCCCCA